>CALXGL010000152.1 GCA_944387825.1 uncultured Oscillospiraceae bacterium
AGCACTTGTCCAGGCCGTGGGCAATGCGCACGAGCTCGATGCCCTTGAGAAGCTCCTCGGGGTGCTCGAGCATGGTGCGGTGGTCGCCGCAGAGATAGGGCTCGCATTCCGCGCCGTTGATGACCAGGGTGTCCACCTTGCCGCGGGCGCCCTGAATCTTGAACGCGGTCGGAAACATGGCGCCGCCCATGCCGACGACGCCGGCGTCGCGGATGCGTTTGATGATTGCGTCCGGGTCCTTGAGCTGTTCTTCGGTAAGCGGCTTCATGTCCTCGCAGGGTGTATCCTGAAAATCATTCTCGATAACCACGGACATGACCATGTCGCCCAGCATGTGCCTCCTGGGCTCGACTGCGACCACCTTGCCGGAGACCGTCGCGTGCACGGGCGCGCTTACGGGCGCGTCGTTTACGCCGATTACCTGACCGACGGTGACGGTATCCCCCACCTTCACGGTCGGCTGGTCCGGCGCGCCGATATGCTGAACCATCGGCAGCACGACCTGCTTGGGCGGAGCAATCGGCCTTACCGGCGTCTTGCTGGCGGTTTTCGCATAATCAGGATGAACACCGCCATAGTACTTATAGGGCATGAGCATCACCTCTCATAGATTTGCATAGCGAAATAATAGTATCACGTTTGTCAAATTGTGTCCAGAGATTATGACACTTTTACGCCATTTTTTCAAGACTTTTTCTTAACAAGCTTGAGAAAAGCTTGACAAATGCATCGTTTATGTAATTATTTAGTAAATATTAGTCAAATACGGACATTCTTACATTTTTCGTGGCGTTATTAGCTTGTTAATTAACTGGCTTTTTTGTGCATAATAACGGGCATGAAATCGCCCCCTTTTCAGATGCGGACGAATAGTGTAAAATACAAATATAATGAACGCGGCTCCGCAGTGGGCGGAGATGCGAAACGGAGGCTGGGCCATGCTGATGACAAAATGGGGCGAAGCGCTGGACAGGGAGCATCCCCTGCCCGAATATCCCAGACCGCAGCTCAGACGCGAGAGCTTTATGAACCTCAACGGCGCTTGGCAGTGCGCGTTCACGCGCGAAAACGCCGAACCCGAGACCTATGAATACGAGATAACCGTGCCCTTCGCGCCGGAGAGCGTCCTGTCCGGAGTGGAGCGCGTGCTGCAGCCCGGGGAATACCTCTGGTACCGGCGCGGGTTTGAGCTGCCCGAGGGCTTCAATATTGGGCGCGTGCTGCTGCATTTCGGAGCGGTGGACCAGTGCGCGCGCGTGTGGCTCAACGGGGAGGACGTCTGCGTCCACACGGGCGGCAGCCTGCCCTTTGCGGCGGACATAACCGAGCTGCTCGTGCCCGGGGAGAATATTCTCGTCGTGCGCGTGACCGATGATACGGACAGGGGCTGGCACACCCGCGGCAAGCAGAAGCTGAAGCCCGGCGGGATATGGTACACGCCCGTGAGCGGCATATGGCAGACTGTCTGGTGCGAGAGCGTGCCGGAGAATTATATTTCCAGCCTGTTTATTACCCCGCATCTCGAGTCGGGCTCCGTGGAGCTGCTGGCGGGCGGCGAGGGCGCGGTCCGCGCCGAGATTGAGGGCGAGAGCTACGAATTCCGGGCAGGCGAGCCCGCGCTTATCAAGCTCAGAGAGGTCCGTCCATGGACGCCGGAGGAGCCCTATCTCTATAAATTCACGCTCACGCTCGGCGAGGACAGGGTGGAGAGCTACTTCGCCCTGCGCAGCGTTTCCGTCGGCGAGGACAGGAACGGTGTCAAGCGGCTCTTGCTCAATGGCAAGCCGTACTTTATGAACGGCCTGCTCGACCAGGGCTGGTGGCCGGACGGGCTGTACACCGCGCCCAGCGACGAGGCGCTGGCCTTCGACGTCGCCGCGGCCAAGGCCATGGGCTTCAACACCCTGCGCAAGCACGTAAAGGTCGAACCCGCGCGCTGGTATTACCACTGCGACCGGCTGGGCATGCTGGTCTGGCAGGACATGCCAAACGGCGGCGGGAGCTACTCCGCCGTCACGGTGAGCGCGCCGCTGCTCACGGGCAGCCACAGCCGGGACGACAAGTACGCCAAGTTCGCCCGCAAGGAGGAGAAGGGCCGCGCGGAGTTCCGGGAGGAGCTGCTGGATATGGTCTCCTGCCTCTACAATTCCCCCAGCGTCGTCATGTGGGTCATATTCAACGAGGGCTGGGGCCAGTTCGACTCGGACAAGCTCGCCGAAGCCGTCTCGGAGATAGACGCGACGCGCATTATTGACCGCGCCAGCGGCTGGCACGACCAGGGCACGGGAGAGCTGCGCAGCATACATCTGTATTTCGACGATTACAAGTACAAGCCGGACAAGGCCGGCCGCTGCGTCGTGCTCAGCGAGTTCGGAGGCTACAGCCTGCCCATACCCGGCCACGCCCAGACGGACAAGCCCTTCGGATACAGGAAGTTCCGCGAGCACGACAAGTTCCGCCGCGCGCTGACGCTGCTCTATGACGGGCAGATTCGCCCCGCCAGCATGCAGGGCCTTGCGGCCGCGATATACACCCAGCTCACCGATGTCGAAACCGAGCTCAACGGTCTCATAACCTACGACCGCCGCGTAATAAAGCTCGCGCCCGACGACGTGAAGCGCATCATAGCCATGCCGCCGGTGAAGTGATATGGCAATCACCATGAACCTGTACTACACGGGCGTGAACGGCGCGGCGCGGGCCTTTGCCGCCGAAATGACGGCGAGCGGCGTTGCGGATGAAATCCGCGCCGAGGAAGGCAACCTGCGCTACGAGTATTTCCTGCCCATGGACGACCCGGAGACGGTGCTGCTGATTGACAGCTGGGCCTGCCAGGCCGCGCTCGACGCGCACCACGCCTCGCCAATGATGGCGCGCATAGCCGCGCTGCGCGAGAAATACGACCTCCACATGCGCGCCGAACGCTACGTATCCGCAGACGAGCCCGAAACCGACAGCCGGTTCCTGCGCAAATAATCAATTCCCCGCCCGGCCGGTTCACGGTCCCGGGCGGGGGATTTTTGCGTTTTGGCCTCAGGCGCGGCCCGGAGGGGAAGGCGTGCTTCTTCCGCACGCGCCCGCTGTGAGGCCGCGTGCGGGGAATTTAATAAAATCATTTTTCCCTATTGACATATCAACTGTATTACTAGTATAATACGGTTAGAAACTGTACTACTCGAATAACACAGTTGGGAGGTGGACGGCTTGGTATCGTTCGAGGGGTTCCGGCCTGAGGGCAGCGAACCTATATACCTGCAGATTGTCGGCTTTGTAAAACGCGGCATTGTCTCCGGAGAGATACCCGACGGCGACGAGATGCCGAGCCGAAGGATACTTTCAGCCCTGCTGGGAGTCAACCCCAACACGGTGCAGAAGGCCTGCCGGCAGCTTGAGGAGGAGGGAATACTCGTGTCACACGCGGGGTCGAAGAGTTTCGTGACGTATACGCCCGAGCGCCGTGAAAGGCTTACGGCGGAGCTGGTCGCGGCGGGCGCCGCGGCCGCGGCGCTGAAGCTCAAGCGCATGGGAATCACGCTTGAGGAGGCGCTGGAGCTCATACGCCGGGCCTGGAGGGAGGATGACGAGACATGAGAAAGCACCTGTCCGTTTTTATGCTGGCCGCGCGCTTCGCGCTCTGGCCGACGCTTATCGTTTCGCTCGCGGGCGCGGCGGCGACCTTTTATATGCTGCGGAGCGGCTGCACTCCGGAAATCGCGAATATTGTTGACGGCCAGCTCTTTGAGCTGGCGGCGAAGCCGGTGACTGTTGGCGCGCTGCTTCTCTGCGCGCTGCTGATGCTGCCGCTGCGCGAGCGCGGCGGGGCGCAGCCCGGCTACACGCTGCGCCGCCTGAGCGTATCTGAGGCGGAGGTCTTTTTCCTGCAGAGCGCGGCGTACGCCCTTGCGGTGTTCGCGTACGTGATGGCGCAGTGCGCGGTCTGCTTCGGCTTCGGGCTCTGGCTGCAGTCGAACGGCGGCGGCGCGGCGGGCAGCCTCTCGGTGCTGGCCGGATTTGTGAACAGCTCGGTCACGCACGCCATGCTGCCCATGGGCGACCTGGCCGTCTACGTCCGGATGGCCTGCGTGTACGCCACGCTGGGCATGGCTGCGGCGTACTCCGCGTTTATGGGCCGCCGCGGACGCTTCGCCATATCGCCCTTCGTAGTAATGGCCCTGGCCGCGGTTGGCTTTGCGTTCAGGGCCTTTACGGGGGAGCTGGGGCACAATATTGTGGTGCTGTTTTTCTGCGGCGTGATATGCTTTGGCTTTATCAGCTCCGTAAACTCAAGGGAAAAGGACGAAGAAGACGTGGAAGGCGAGGACTGAGAACATGGAGACTGTGGACAGATTTGTACCGCCGGGCTTCTGCCTGAAGCGGGAGATAAAGCTTGGACTCATCTTTCTGGCCGCCGCGGCCTGCGTGCTGCTGATTGGCTTCCTGGTGCTGTACCTGCAGGCCTGGGGGGAAATGTACTACTATGTGGACGGCCGCAGGGCAGGCGAGATACCGGGGGCGGTGTTCGCCCCATTCAAGGGCATGGCCATGCCCGGCGTCGTGGCCTATCTGCTGGCCTCGGTGGCCTTCCTTGCGATGCTCGGACGCTATCTTGGCTATCACTACCGCGGAGGCAGCCGCGCGATATACACCATGCGCCGCGTGCCGAGCAGGTTTGAATTCATGGCGCGCTGCTGCGCGGTGCCGGCCGCGGGGCTCATCGCCTGCCAGCTCTGCTGGAGGCTGCTCCTGCTGCTCTGCGGGCTCATATACGCCTTCACCACGCCGGAGCGCTGGCTTGCGGCGGGCGCGTGGGAATCCGTGCTATACGTGGTAACGCATTGAGGGAGGGAGAACAATGCTGGAAATCAATCAGGTTTTCAAGCGCTATGGAAACAAGCAGGCGCTTTACAACGTGGATCTGACGCTCGGGGGCGGCGAGCTTGTGGGACTTTTCGGCGAAAACGGCGCCGGCAAGACCACGCTCATGAAGTGCATCCTCGGCTATATAAACTACACCGGCCGTATTACCCTGGACGGGGAGCCCATAACCCGCCGCAACATAGAGCGCATAGCTTTCGCGACGAGCGAGCACTCCTTCTTCCCGGACCTCAGCCCCGCCGGGCACGCGCAGTTCTACGAGTCGCACTTCCCGAAATTCAACCGGAAGCGCTTCGACGTGCTCATGGACTTCTTCGGCCTGCCCATGCACGGCGCGGCCAGAAGGCTGTCCACCGGGCAGAAGAATCAGCTGGAGGTCCTGCTGGCGCTCAGCCAGGGCGCGGACTACATCCTGATGGATGAGCCCTTCGCCGGGAACGACATCTTCAACCGCGAGGATTTCTACAAGGTCCTGCTGGGCATCCTGGACGAGCACGAGACGGTGCTGCTCTCGACGCACCTCATAGAGGAGGTCTCGGGCTTCATAGGCCGCGCGGTGATGCTGCACCGGGGAGAAATCTGCGGAGACGTCTCCATGGCCGAGCTCGACGAGCGAGGCGAGAGCCTTGTCGATTATCTCAAGAACACCTGGAACTACCGCGCCGACCGCATAAAGCGAGCCATAGACGAGCTGAGCGGGGAGAACGCGGACGGCGGAAACTGAGGCTGGAGGGCTGCATATGAAAAAACAGGCGGCGGCATTTTTGCTGATTGCAATTCTGGCGCTGGGTTCCCTGACCGGCGGCACGGTATATTTCCGCGTGAACCGGGGGGACCTGGCCATAGAGACCGAAACCCTGTACGGAGACCTGCGCAGCGCCGAGGGCGTAACCGTGACGCAGCACGCCGTCCTGGCCAGTCACCTCTTCTGGGACACAAGCTGGACCCCGGACGCAGGCAGCGAGACCGTGAGCGGCTGGAGGCTTAAGAAGGAGACGTCCGATTACAAGTTTCTGCCGGACCTGCTGCTGTACCTCGAGAATTACAGCGTGAACATGAGCTGGTCCGGCTCGTACGGCCCGGGCCTTGTGGGCATACCGGGAGAGATATTCGACGACGTGTCCCAGGGCCGGAGCGAGGGCCGGTATACGGGCCTGGTAAGGCTGAACGACTACACGGACAGGTGGCCCGTCTATGTCTCGCCCACGAACGTAACGGTAGACCGAGAGCCGGGCGCAACGGAGTTTTATTTCACGTATGACGTCTCCGACATATTCAACATCCCGCTTGACGGCGACGTCTGGATTACGCTGGAATGCGAGTGGTCGGAATACTCGGGCGAGTTCAATATGGACGTGCACGACATGAACGTAAACCAGTTCAACAGCAGCGTGTACGCCGCGGACGGAAACCTGTATACCGCCACGCTGGCTTTTGAGGAAGGCGGCGGCCGGCTCGACGGAAGCTCTCTGCCCGGCGGGGACTGGGGAATCTGGCGCATCCCCTGCAGCCAGGTGGAGCACGGGGACGGACGCTGGTGGACGGAGGCGGTCAACGCCGAGCCCGAGGCCGACATTGAAGGGCTGCAGCCGGTCTACGCCTTCGATGAGGACGCGGACTGGATGCACATGGAATTGAGCTGGGACGGCGAAAAGCTGCTTGTGTTCACAAGGGCCGGCGGCGCGTTCCATATGGACGTCGTGGACATCCGGACGGGCGAGACTCTTCAGCGCCTGGAGCTGCTGAACGATGAGACCGCCGCGGCCCTGGGCGCCGGGCCGCCCTCGGAGTACGTCAGCGCGGATGTAAGCCTGTACGAGGACTTCCTCGTCGTGAGGTGCGTAGACACAGCCATCCTGCTCGAGCCGGAGGGCGAGGGGTACAGGCTGGTGACGGCGGTGAACCTCGACGCCGTGCCCAGGTCCGAGAGATGGACGGAGGATGACTGGCTGAGCATGAGCGAATTCCGCTATGCCTACGACGGCGAGCGGATGTGCGTGCTGGGTATCGGCAGCTACGCCTCTCACGAGGACGACTACGGCGGAGAGCCGTATTGGAAAGCGTGCGGCGGCTTCCAGCAGCTGAGCGTGTACGACACAGGCGGAGAACTTTTGTACTCCGGCATGGTGGACAGCCAGTTCAACCGGTACGACTACCTCGACGGCGTCAGCGTGAACTTTGACCTGCGCGCCGGCAGCGCCTGAGACGGAGAATACGGAAATGCCCCGCGGCTAAAGCCGCGGGGCGATTTCTTGTAAAATGGGTATGTATTATTTTGAAAAAGTGTGCTAATATGATGTTGCATTTTTATAGACAGAACGGAGCAAGACAATGTACACACAGATTGAAGGCAATGTTTACACTATTCAGGTGCCCCTGCCGGACAACCCGCTGCGCAACCTGAATTCCTATGTTATCAAGGGCGAAAGGCGCAGCCTCGTCATAGACACGGGCTTCAACCGGCCCGAGTGCCGCGAAGCCCTGACCACGGGCCTGGATGAGCTGGGCATAGACATGAACAGGGCGGATATCTTCCTCACGCACCTGCACTCCGACCACAGCGGCCTCGCCTCCGAGATATCCGGAGAGAGCACGAAGGTCTACGTGAGCCGCCCGGACGGCGAGATTATGCGCCGCAATTTCTTCAACGGAATAGACAAGACGCAGGAATACCGGGCCTTTGGCTTCCCCGAGGATGAGATAGCACGGCAGAATGACAGCCCGGCCATAAAATACAGCCAGCGCGTGCTGCCCGACTTTACTTTTGTGGCCGACGGAGACATCATCGAGTACGGCGGGCACAGAATGCAGGTCATCTCGACCCCGGGGCACACTCCCGGGCACCTCTGCCTCTACGACAGGGCGAACAGGATAATGTTCCTGGGCGACCACGTGCTTTTCGATATCACTCCGAACATAACCTGCTGGATGGGCTTCAGCGACCCGCTGGGCCACTATGTCCACAGCCTGATGGACATCAGCACCTACGACGTGCGCGTCCCGCTGCCCGGCCACAGGGCCGTGAGCTGCACCGTGGCCGAGAGGATAGGCACGATTATCGAGCACCACGGGGTGCGCATCCGCGAGATGCTGGACGTCCTGAGAGAGAACCCGGGGCTTTCGACCTACGACCTCTCCGGCCGCATGTCCTGGCGCGTGCGCGGAAAGACGAACTCCTGGGCGGACTTCCCGCTGCAGCAGAAGTGGTTCGCCGTCGGCGAAACCGGCGCGCACCTCGAATATCTGCTCTGCCGCGGAAGGGTGCGCCGCGAGTTCGACGGCCGGGTCTGGCACTACTTCGACAGCTGAGGTGACAAATGGGAAAAAAGGTACTCAAAGGCATACTTGCCGTCCTGGGCGTCATAGTCCTGCTCGCGGCGGCGTTCGTGCTGTTCCTGACGGTTACGGAATATAAGCCCGCCGGCGTGGAGGCCATTTCGCCCGCCAGCTTCGGCGAGGCCACGGAGCCGGGGGCCGCGCTCAGGCTTATGACCTGGAACATAGGCTATTGCGGCATGGGGGCCGCCGAGGACTTCGTCATGGACGGAGGCAGCGGCTCCGGCAAGCCGGAGCGCGCGGATTTCGACGCCTATTATGCCGGTGTGCTGGATATGCTTGCGGCCAACGACGCGGACATATACCTGCTCCAGGAGGTGGACACGGATTCCTCGCGCAGCTACCGCGTGAACGAGGCGGAGGGCATCCTGGAGTTCCTCGGCGCCGCCTTCGGCGCGCACGCGCTCAATTATTCCTGCCCCTTTGTACCCTTCCCCATACCGCCCATAGGGCGGGTGAATTCCGGCGTGCTTACGGCGTCGGACTTCTCGCTTGCGGGCGACGCGGAGCGCGTGGCTCTGCCCTGCCCGTTTTCCTGGCCGCTGCGCACGGCCAACCTGAAGCGCTGCCTGCTGGTCACGCGCTATGAGCTCCCGGACAGCCCGGCCGAGCTCGTTGTCGTCAACCTCCACCTCGAGGCCTATGACGACGGCGAGGGAAAGGCGGCGCAGACCGAGGCGCTTGTCAGCCTGCTGGAGAGCGAGTACGCCGGTGGCAATTACGTCATCGCCGGCGGCGACTTCAACCAGACCTTCTCCGGCGTCATGGAGAAATGGCCCATGCTCGACGAAAGCCTGTGGACGCCCGGCGTGCTGAGCGGCGGCGCGCTGCCCGAGGGCTGGAGCTTCGTCTATGACGCTGAAAACCCCAGCTGCAGGCTGGATAACGCGCCATACGACGCGGAGAGCTCGCAGCATTATGTGCTCGACGGCTTTATCGTCTCGCCGAATGTGCAGGTGGAGAGGGTGGAGACGCTCGACACGGGCTTTGCGTACTCGGACCACTCGCCGGTGATCATGGAAATTACGTTGACGGAGGGTTGATATGAAAGTAATGCTGTTAAACGGCAGCCCCAGGGCAAAGAGCAATACCCGGGCCGCGCTTGAGGAGTGCGCCCGCGTGCTCAACGGCTGCGGGATAGATACGGAAATATTCGACGTGGGTGCGGAGCCCGTCTCCGGCTGCACGGGCTGCGGCGCATGCGTGGAAGCGGGGCGCTGCGTCGCGGACGGCGGCGTCAATGCCTTTGCCGAGAAGCTTCGCGCGGCGGACGGGCTCATAGTGGGCACGCCGGTGCACTTTGCCTCGCCCAGCGGCGCTGTTATAAGCTTCCTGGACAGGCTTTTCTACAGCGCGGGCGGTTCCTTCGCCCACAAGCCGGCGGCCGCGATAGCCGTCGCGCGCCGCGCGGGCACCGTGGCCAGCCTGGATGTGCTGAACAAGTACCTGAGCTATTCGCAGATGCCGCTCGTCAGCGCAACCTACTGGAACGACGCGTTCGGCCAGAAGCCCGGAGAGGCGCTGCAGGACGCCGAGGGCATGCAGACCCTGCGCAACCTCGCCCGGAACATGGCCTGGCTGCTCAAGTGCATAGAGCTTGGCAGGCAAAACGGCCTGACCCCACCCGAGGCGGAGCGGGGCGCAAGGACCAACTTTATCCGCTGAGCCCGGCGGGCAATGGAGAATCATGGACTATAAGAGCGCTGTAGAATATCTGGAAGGCGTCTCCTGGCTCGGCTCCAAGCCGGGCCTTGAGCGCATATCGGAGCTGCTTGAGCGGCTGGGCCGGCCCCAGGACGCCCTGCGTTTCGTCCACGTTGCGGGCACGAACGGCAAGGGCAGCGCCTGCGCGCTTTTGAGCTCGGCCCTCACCGCGTCGGGATACAGGACCGGCCTGTACATTTCTCCGCACCTTATGCGCATGAACGAGCGCATGAGCATAGACGGCGAGGACATATCCGACGCGGAATTCGCCGCGTGTACAGAGGAACTGGCCTCGGCGGCCGGGGGCATGGCCGACCCCTGCACGGAGTTCGAGCTGTGCACCGCGCTGGCGCTGCACTGGTTTGCAAAGTCGCACTGCGACGCGGTCGTGCTTGAGACCGGCCTCGGCGGACGGCTGGACGCCACAAACGCCGTCGGGGCGCCGGACTGTGCCCTGATAATGAATATAGGCCTGGATCACACCGATGTCCTGGGCGGTACCGTAGAGCTTATAGCCGCCGAAAAGGCGGGGATATTCAAGGGCGGCCGCGCCGCCGCATACGACCTGCCGGCAAATGTGCGCGAAGTGCTGCTGGCGAAGGCGGAGGAGACGGGGACGGAACTGAAGTTCGCGGATTTCACCCGGCTGACAGCGCTTTCGGACTCTCTGGACGGACAGCGCTTCGCCTATCGCGGCGAGGAGTATGACATACGGCTGCTGGGGCGGCATCAGCTGCATAACGCCGCGGCGGCGCTGGAGGCGGCGGCGCAGCTGCGCGCCGCGGGCTGGATTTTGCCGTATGACAGCGTGCGCCGGGGCTTTTCGTGCGCCGTATGGCCCGCGCGCTTCGAGCGCGTGCTTAGGGGGCCGGACTTCATAGTGGACGGAGGGCACAACCCGCAATGCCTGGCCGCCACGGGCGAGGCGCTCCGGCGCTATTACCCGGATACGCGCCGCGTACTGCTTTTCGGCGCGCTCGCGGATAAGGACTGGCAGGACATGGCCCGCCTGCTTATACCCCTCGCGGAGCGCTTCGTCTGCGCCACGCCGGATTCGCCGCGCGCCCTTCCGGCAGAGACGCTTGCGGAGTTTCTCCGCGGCGAGGGCTGCGCCGCCGCGGCGTACGATACGATTGAACAGGCGGCCGAAGAGGCCTGGAGGCAGGCCGCGCCTGACGGCATGGCCTGCTGCGTCGGCTCGCTTTATATGGCGGGCGCGGTGCGCGATTACCTGAAAAGGCGGGGCGGTAAATGAGAATAATGGCGCTGGATTACGGCGACGCACGCACAGGCGTCGCAATTTCGGACGAGCGCGGCATCCTCTGCGGCGAGACGCAGGTGCTTGCGGAATGGGACGCGGAGAAGCTGGCGGGACGCGTTGTCGAGCTGGCCGCCGCGCGCGGCTGCGGGCTCATACTCCTGGGCCTTCCGCTCAACATGGACGGCAGCGAGGGGCCGCGCGCCGGGAAGTGCCGGGATTTTGCCGGGCTGCTGCTCAGCCGCGGCGCGCCCGAGGTCCTGCTGCGCGACGAGCGGCGAACGAGCGTCGAGGCGCACGGCATCCTGCGCGCAAACGGCAAAAAAGAGCGGCGCCACCGGCAGAGCGTGGACGCCGTCGCGGCCCAGCTGATTCTTGAAACCTACCTGGGAACTGCGGATAACGCGAGGCGGCAGGCCGGTAAAAGCTGAAGCATCCGGGAATTCAATCGAATTCCCGGATGTTTTTCTCTTATTGATACAGCGCCACGAACTCCTCAAGGCAGAGACCGTGCTCCATAATGTACGTCGCGGCCTCGACTCCGACGTAACGGAAATGCCAGGGCTCATAGATTATGCCCGTGACGTCCTCCTTGTCCTTGGGATAGCGGACGATGAAGCCGAACTCGTGGCAGTGGGCGCTCATCCACTTATAGAGCCCGGTGTTCTCGAGAGAGGAGTTCTTGACCTCATAATAGCGGTCGGTTATGTCCGCCGAGAGGCCGAGCTGATGCTCGCTCGTGCCCGGGGGCGCGACTATGGTCTTGGCCTGCTCTTCGCCGACCTGCGAAACCTTGCGGTTGTAGAGATAATTCTGCTCGGCATAGCTGCGGTAGGTGCTAGAGAGATAGACGCTCAGGCCCTCGGCCCGGGCGGCGGCGATGAAATCGCGGAGAGGCTGCGCGGCGCGCGTGTCGAAGCTCTGGTTGTTTTCGATTATCTCAAGCTCGGGGGTGTATTCGCCGATGTTGTTCTCAAGGTTCGCCACCCGCAGTTCCCAGCTGGTGAGGTCCACATCCGGGAGGCTGGGCGTGGGCGGAGGGGTTATCTCCGGTGTGGGCTCGGGCGTGGGAACGGGCGTCGGAGTGACCTCGGGGGTCTCCGCCGGGGGCGGGGTTTCCGCCGGGGCGTAAGCCGCGCCGGACTCCGCCATATAGCGCAGCGCGCCTATGGCGGCGGCGCAGAGGAGTACGCACAGCGCGAGCGCGACAAGCTTTCTGGTATTCATAATTATCACCGCGAAGATAATAACATTTTTCCCCCGCCCGGTCAAGGCAAGCTTGTCTCACGGGCGGGAGAGTGCTATACTGTTGGCAGAAAATGCGCTGGAGGTGCAATTATGACTATAACCTGGTATGGGCACTCGTGCTTTGAGCTCGCTTCAACGGAGGGCACGGTGGTGTTCGACCCGTATTCGGACGGCTCCGTGCCCGGCTGCCGCCTGCCTCAGCTTGAGGCCGACATCGTGCTGTGCAGCCATGGTCACAGCGACCACGCCGGCACGGAAAAGGTCACTCTGAGCGGAAAACCCTGCGTCTGCAGGGTGGAAACCGTAAACTGCTTCCACGATGACGCCGGCGGGGCAAAGCGCGGGCCGAACACGATACACATTGTTTCCGCCGAGGGGCTGCGCGTGGTCCATCTCGGCGACCTCGGCCATGAGCCGGACGAGGAGCAGTATGCCGCCATAGGCGCGCCGGACGTGCTGTTCATCCCCGTGGGCGGATACTTTACGATAGACGCGGCGCAGGCCAGGGCCATTGCCGGCAGGATAGGCGCGCGCATCACCGTGCCGATGCATTACCGCGGCGAGGGCTTCGGATATGATGTCATAGGCACGCTCGACGAGTACACAAAGCTCTGCGGCGACGTAGTCTTTGCCGAATCCGGCAGCTTTGACCCGGCTGATTATCCTGAGAGCGTAACGCTGGTGCTCAGGGCGGCGAAATGAAGCTCAAGGGTGTGGAGAAGGTAGCGAGCTGGGAGTATCTGACCCGCTACGACGTGAAATATGAGACTCCGTCCGGCGGAGAGAAGGTCTATGAGATGTTTTCGCGCGACCCAGACATAACCTCGCCGGAAAAGCTGCTGCATCCCAGGACGGACGCGGTTATGATTATAATGACGGACGAGGCCCGCGAGCACATGCTGCTGATACATGAATTCCGGCTTGAGCTGGGCCGGGAAATCTACGGCCTGCCCGCCGGACTTATAGACCCCGGAGAGACCCCGGAGCAGGCGGCAAAGCGCGAGCTGAAGGAGGAGACCGGCCTCGAACTGGTGGAGATACGCCACGTTCTGCCGCCGGCCTACAGCGCCGTCGGGCTTTCCAATGAGCAGTGCATCTGCGTATTCGGCGTGGCCTCCGGCACGATAGCGCCCTGTAAGGAGACGGGGGAGGAGATAAGCGCCCGCTGGTACACCAAAGCGGAGCTGCGCTCCATGCTTGAGCGCGGCGAAACCTTCGGGTCCTGGGCCCAGGCCTACTCCTATATGTGGACAATGGGCCTGGATTAAGTTGCCGCGGCGCATTCTTTTGCGGGAAGAATGCGCCGCGGCGGTTTGCTGTGAGGGTGAGGGCTGGGGTCAGAAGAGATGTACGTTCGCTATGACGGCGGAGAAGACTATCGACACCGTCGAGCAGAGCTTTATCAGTATATTGAGGCTCGGGCCGGAGGTGTCCTTGAAGGGGTCGCCGACCGTGTCGCCTATGACGCCGGCCTTGTGGCACTCGCTGCCCTTGCCGCCGTGGTGGCCGGACTCTATGTATTTCTTGGCGTTGTCCCAGGCGCCGCCGGAGTTGCTCATGAACACGGCCATGCCGAAGCCGCAGGTGGTCGTGCCTGCCAGCAGGCCCACGACGCCCTCAACGCCGAGAACCAGGCCGGTGCCGATTGGTACTATGACGGCCAGCAGGGCGGGCAGGACCATGGCGCGCAGCGCGCCGCTTGTGCAGAGGTCCACGCAGCTTTCGTAATCCGGCTCCGTCTCACCCTCCATGATACCCGCTATCTCGCGGAACTGGCGGCGCACCTCCTTGACTATGTGCTGCGCGGCCTTCTGCACCGCGCTCATCGTGAGCGCGCCGAAGATAAAGACCAGCATCGTGCCGACGAAGAGGCCGACCAGCACGGCGGGATTGGTGACGGAGAGGTCCATCGGCCCGCCGAGGGCCTTCTCGCCCACCTCGACGTAGGAGACCAGCAGCGCCAGCGCGGTCAGCGCGGCGGAGCCAATCGCGAAGCCCTTGCCGGTGGCGGCGGTGGTGTTGCCCAGGGAGTCGAGCGCGTCGGTGCGCTCGCGCACCTCTTCGCCGAGGCCGCTCATCTCGGCAATGCCGCCGGCGTTGTCGGCGACGGGGCCGTAGGCGTCCGTGGCCAGGGTTATGCCGAGCGTGGCCAGCATGCCGATGGCGGAGATGCCGATGCCGTAGAGGCCGTTATTGAAGAGGTTTTCGTAATCCGCGCTCGCCGTGGTAAGCGTGCCGCCCGCGGCGAGGAAGCTTATGATGACCGCGACGCCGACTATCAGTATGGGCGCGGCGGTGCTTATCATGCCGAGCGAGATGCCGCCGATTATCGTCGTGGCCGCGCCGGTCTCGGTCGCGTCGGCGAGGTTCTGCGTGGGCTTGTAGGTGTCGGAGGTGTAGTACTCCGTCACGTAGCCGATGGCGCAGCCCGCGGCGAGACCGCAGAAGATGGAGACGAGGATGCCAACCCAGCTCGCGCCCTCGACGTCGCGCATGACGAACCAGGTCAGCGGGATGCAGAGCACGGCGCAAAGCGCGGCGGCGAAATAGGTGCCGGTGCGCATGCTCTTGAGGAGCTCGCGCTGGCTGGCCTTCTCGCCGGTCTTTATCATAAAGGAGCCTATGAGCGAGCAGAGTACGCCCACGACCGCTATAGCGAGCGGGAGGAACATGCCGTTCCAGCCGTAGCCCGCGGAAGCGCCTATCGCGAAGGTGGCGAGGATGGAGCCGACGTAGCTCTCGTAGAGGTCCGCGCCCATGCCGGCGACGTCGCCGACGTTGTCGCCGACGTTGTCGGCTATCGTGGCGGGGTTGCGCGGGTCGTCCTCGGGTATGCCGGCCTCGACCTTGCC
>CALXGL010000153.1 GCA_944387825.1 uncultured Oscillospiraceae bacterium
AACGTTTTTCGCGTGCCAGAAGGCGTCCTTGGTGTCAAAATTGCAGTTTTCAAAGCTCGAGTTTTCGATGTACTGGAAGGAATACTTGCCCCTGAGCGTCACATTGCGAAAAAGCAGACTGCTCGAGCGCAGCATGAAGTATTCGCCCTCGGCGCGCGTGTCGCGCATTTTGCAGCCGCGCACGTTCCAGCCGAATTCGGACGAAACGATATCGCAGCCGGCTATCTCCGCGCCGGAGCACTCGCGCAGGGCCTTGATGCCATGGAGCCTGCTGTTGCGGATACTGACGTGCCCGGCGTACCATAGCGCGGCGCGGCACTTCTCCGTCAATTCGCTGTCGAGGATAAAAAGCCCGTCGTCGTGCCAGAACGGATAGCGCAGGCTGAAGCGGCAGCGCTCAACGGTTATGCCTCGGCTCTCCTTAAGCGCGCTCTCGCCGTCCGCCGGGCCGTCAAACACGCAGTTTTTGAGCGTCAAATCCTCGCTGCCATACAGCGCGCGCTCGGCGTCAAAGCTTCGGTTTTCTATGATATTCAAACTGACTGCCTCCCAAAACTGAAAAAGCGCAGGCTCAGAGCCGGAGTCCGGCGGGGCTGTGCGTTCAGCCGTCCCTCTGCGCCGCTTCTTTTACAGCTCAAGTATAGTCCAAACGCGCGGCAATATCAAATAACTATATTTTATCCTTTTATATAACTCAATCTTATGTCATTCGTAGATTTACATATTTTTAACTTATCATTTAGAGTATATTATAATTGAATTTTATGCATTTTCGTGTTATGCTCTGGTGGGAGGCGGTATAGTGGAGCTTCGGGTACTCAATTATTTTCTCGCGGTCGCCAGGGAACAGAGCATCTCCGCCGCAGCGCAGGCTCTGCACATATCCCAACCGGCTCTCTCCACGCAGCTGAAGCTGCTGGAGGAGGAGGTGGGCCGGCAGCTGTTCATACGCGGCTCTAAGGGCACGCGCCGGGTCATCCTGACCGACGAGGGCCTGCTGCTGCGCAAGCGCGCCGAGGAAATCATGATGCTGGTGCGCAAGACGGAAGACGAGCTGGCGAACGCGGACGAAACGATAGTCGGAGACGTGTACATAGGCGCGGGCGAAACCGAAATAATCCGCTGCTTTGCACGCGCGGCTAAAAAGCTCCGCGCCGGGCACCCGGATATACGCTACCACATCTCCAGCGGGAACGCGGAGCATGTGCTGGAATACCTGGACAAGGGCATTTTCGACTTCGGCCTGCTTCTGACGGAGGTGGACGCCCAGAAATACGACAGCGTGGAGCTGCCATTGCGCGACGTCTGGGGCGTGCTCATGCCGCGCGGCTGTCCGCTTGCGGAGAAGGAGAGCGTGACTCCCGGCGACCTGCGCGGCGCGCCGCTTATCATCTCTCACCAGCGCGGCGACGCGCAGCGTCTGGCCGGCTGGCTGGGCGCCGGCACGGACGAGCTCAACGTCGCGGCCACGTACAATCTCGTATATAACGCCTCGCTGCTGGTGAGCGAGGGCCTGGGCTTTGCCGTCGCCCTTGACGGGCTCATCAATACGGCCGGGACCAACATCTGCTTCAGACCTCTCGAGCCCCGGCTTGAAGCCAGGGCGTATATCGTATGGAAAAAGCGGCAGGTGTTCTCCAAGGCGGCCGCGGCCTTCCTCGACTGCCTGCGCGGCAGCTTCGGCGGACCGTCTGAGACGTGAAGCGCCATAATACGCTAATACAAATCTTTTACAGTGAGGCAAGAGCATGAAAACAGGAATAGTTGACGTCGGCGGCGGCCTGCGCGGCATTTACGCCGCCGGCGTTCTGGACCTCTGCATGGACAGGGGTATCAAGTTCGACCTGGGCATAGGGGTCTCTGCCGGCAGCGCGAATCTCATCTCCTACGCCGCCGGCCAGCGCGGGCGCAATTACCGTTTCTACACGGATTACTCCTTCCGCCCCGAATATATGGGCATGCGCGACTTTGTCAGGTCCGGCTCCTACATAAACATGGACTATATGTACAGCGCCCTCAGCAATTCAGGCGGCGAGGACCCGTTGGATTTCCCGGCGGTACTGGCCAATCCCATGGAGCTTTTCGTCGTGGCGTCGGATGCCGAAACGGGCGAGGCGCGGTATTTCACCAAGGCGGACCTGAGCCAGGACAATTACGACATACTCAAGGCCTCCTCGTCCATACCCTTTGTCTGCCCGCCCTATCCGGTACAGGGGCGTCTGTACTACGACGGCGCGCTGGGCGACCCTGTGCCCGTGGAGAAGGCGTTTGAGCTGGGCTGCGACAGGGTGGTTGTGCTGCTGACAAAGCCCGAGGCGGTGCCGCGCCGCTCGGGAAACGACATAAAATTTGCTGCCGGAATCCAGCGCAAATATCCCGCCGCCGCCCACGCTCTGCGCCTGCGCGCATCCCGCTATAACGCCGGAGTATTTGCGGCGCAGCGCTTTGCCCTCGAGGGCCGGGCGATAATCATCTCACCCGACGACACCTGCGGCGTCAACACTCTGACGCGCGACAGGGAAGCTCTGGACAAGCTGTATCAAAAGGGCCTCGCAGACGGCGAAAAGGTTGCAGCCTTCCTCAGCACCCAGCAGCAATAAGTCCGAAAATACAGCCAGCGCAGAGCTCTTTGCCCTGCGCTGGCTGTTTATAGGGACTCAAAGTTTCAACAGCTTGCCTTTCTCCCTATCTCCCCAGTGCGTTGCCGTTGCCGGCGGCGGTCAGGGGGGTGCTGAATTTGTAGTGGTATCTTTTGAAGCCCTCGCGCTCGTAGAAGCGATGGGCGTCCGTGCGCGGCGTGTGGCGGGGGAGCTCCAGCTGCACGCAGCCCTGCGCGAGGGCGGCGACGTGCGCCTCGCGGAGCAGATCCGCCCCGAGGCCGCGGCGGCGGTACCCGGGCGCGACGGCGAGCTCCATTATCTCGGCTATGCGCGCGGCGTGATGGAGCTGGTACTCAAAGCGTAAATTGCACTCTGCCGCCACCGCGCCGTCCAGCTCACAGACAAGGCAGAGGTAATCCGGATTGGCGAGCTGCGCGCTGAAAATCTCCGCGAAGGCCGCATACGGCAGCTCCTTTGCCTCCATGTCGCAGATAAGCGCGTAGACGGCGTCGAGGTCTTGCTCCTCCGCCGGGCGGAAGACCGGCGCTGTCAACTCTTCTTCCCCAGCTTGCGCTTTTTGCCGTCGGGGCCTACGACGTAGGTGTTCTCAAGCACCTCGAGCGCGCCGCGCCGCCAGTCGGCGCGGTATTCCTCACGCAGGGCCTGACGCTCGGCCTTCTCCTCCTCGGTCAGCTCGCGCTGCCGCGATATGGCCGTGAGCTCGGATATCCTGTCCATTTTGGCTTTTTCCATAGTGCTCGCCTCAGTTCTTGAGCGAATGTATCGGCGCGGGTATCCTGCCGCCGCGGCGGATGAAC
>CALXGL010000154.1 GCA_944387825.1 uncultured Oscillospiraceae bacterium
TAAGGCGCTGGTCGATTTCGGGCAGGATTATCCCCACATAATACAGGATAATCCCCGCCGAGCCGACGGAATGATAGTGCATCACGTTTTTGCACTGCGCGTCCACATCGTCGCACACGGCGGAAAAAGCCGTGATGAGCATTTCGTTCCCGTCGAACGTATTTTCCTCAAAGAAACGCTTGAGCAGCTCGGTCGCGTAGGCGTATTCCAGAACATTTACCGAGTCCACGGGGTGCTCCAGTCCGCCCCGTCCGGCAACCACCTCCGCCCCAACCATGCTGGGCAGCTTCAGCACATCGGCCACTGTCATATCCAACACCTCTCTCCAGGCCGGAATCCATGTCAATATTATAGCGCGCATCCCGGCCAATTGCAAGGAAACGCCGCCTGCGGCCGCGCTTCCGCATGAATCCCATCCGGCGCACGGCGCGAGGAAAGTGGCTGTATATGGCAAATATTTTGTCGCTAACGGAAAAATTCCGTCAGAAGAAAAACGCAGCCCTGTCTAAAACGCGGAAAAAAGCCGACGCCGCTTGACAGCCGGCAGCCGGCGTGCTAAATTGCAGTCAACCTCACGAAAGGAGCCGCGAATGATGTTTGACCGCTTTTTCAACCGCTTTGATACCCGCAGCAGCCGCGGCTTCCACGCCGTGGCCAATGAGGCTGCCCGCGAGTCCTTCCGCTCCGCCGTCTCCGCCGCGCGCGCCGAAAATATGAGCAGCCTGCTTAGCATGGACACCGTTCTCGCGGTGTCCATTTTTGCTGTCCTGCGCCTGATAATTATACGTCTTATAGGCGTTATACTGGTACTTATAGGCAGCGTGGCACATGAACGACCCTGTTCGGCAGCGGCAGGCTGATTTGAAAGTATACTTCAAACCGGTCCCGACCAGCAGGTCGGGGCCGGTTTTTTGTATAACAGACGTTTCAAGGAGGAACAGAAATGAAAAAGTTTTTAGCTCTCGCAATGGCACTCGTCCTCTGCGTCGGCCTGCTGGCCGGCTGCGGCGAGGAACCCGCGCCTTCCGGTGAAAACACCGAAAGCCCCGAGTCCGGCGCTCCCGCCGAAGGCACGTCCTTCTACTTCGGCGCCGTAGGCCCCCTGACGGGCGAGAACGCCATCTACGGCAACGCGGTAAAAAACGGCGCGCAGATAGCCGTCGATGAGATAAACGAGGCCGGCGGCATCAACGGCTACCAGATAAACTTCCGCTTTGAGGACGACGTATCCGACGGCGAGGCCAGCGTCAACGCCTACAACACGCTCATGGACGACGGCATGCAGGTCCTCGTCGGCCCCGTCACCACCGCCCCGGCTCTCTCCGTCTCCACGCTTGTCAATGAGGACCGCACCTTCATGCTGACGCCCAGCGCCTCCTCGCTCGACGTGGTGTCCGGCAAGGACAACGTGTTCCAGCTCTGCTTCACCGACCCCAACCAGGGCATGGGTTCCGCCACCTACATCGCCGCCAACATGCCCGACTCCAAGGTCGCCGTTATCTACCGCAACGACGACATCTACTCCACCGGCATCTACGAGACCTTCGTGGCCGAGTGCGAGAGCCAGAACCTCGAGATAGTCTACGAGGGCGCGTTCACCGGCGAGGGCGCCTCAGACTTCTCCGTCCAGCTGACGGGCGCGCAGAGCGCCGGCGCGGACGTCGTATTCCTGCCCATCTACTACCAGCCTGCCTCCATCATCTTCGCCCAGGCCGACGCCATGGGCTATGAGCCCACCTTCTTCGGCGTGGACGGCATGGACGGCATCCTCACCATGAAGAACTTCGACATGAGCCTCGCCGAGGGCGTCATGGTCCTGACCCCCTGCTCCGCGGACGCCACCGATGAGCGCACCGTGAGCTTTGTCACCAAGTATAACGACCAGTTCGGCGAGACCCCGAACCAGTTCGCCGCCGACGGCTACGACTGCATCTATGCCCTCAAGCAGGCGCTCGAGGCCGCGGACGCCACCCCCGGGATGACGAACGAGGAGCTCTGCGACGCTCTCGTCGAGCAGTTCACCTCCATGAGCTTCGACGGCCTGACCGGCTCCGGCCTCACCTGGGGCACCGACGGCACCGTCAGCAAGCTGCCGATGGCCGTCGTCATCCATGACGGCGCGTATGTCAGCGTCGAGAACGCCGAGTAAAATACCCGTTCCCGAATAGCCGCGTATTGCGGCCGCACAACCCACGGCGCCAAGGCTGCCGGGTCCCTCCCGGCGGCCGCGGCGCGTCTGCGGCGTCTGCGGGAATGCGGAAGCTCCGCGCTCCGGCATATGCCGCAGGACAAAAGGACTAAATGAAAAGGGTATGGTAAGTACATGGAGTTTCTTTCCTATATGATAAGCGGCGTCAGCCTGGGCAGCGTCTACGCCATCATAGCCCTGGGCTACACGATGGTCTACGGCATTGCAAAAATGCTGAACTTCGCGCACGGCGACGTCATAATGGTAGGCGGTTACGTCTCTCTGCTTACAGTCACCGCGCTGGGCCTGCCCTGGTGGGTGGGCGTACTGCTGGCCATGCTGGTCTGCACCGTGCTCGGCGTTTTGATAGAGGGCCTGGCCTACAAGCCGCTGCGCGCCGCGCCCAGCCTCGCCGTGCTGATAACCGCCATAGGCGTGAGCTATTTCCTGCAGAACGCGGCGCTGCTGCTCTGGGGCTCGACGCCGATGTCTTATACGCCCATAGTCTCCGGCTCGCTCAGCCTGGGAGGGCTCAAAATCTCGTATATCTCGCTTGTGACCATCGTGATGTGCATAGTTATCATGGTCGGGCTCACGCTTTTTACAGACAAGACCCGCATGGGCAAGGCCATGCGCGCCTGCTCCGAGGATAAGGGCGCCGCGCAACTCATGGGCATCAACGTAAACCGCACAATCTCGCTCACCTTTGCGATTGGCTCCGCGCTCGCGGCCATAGCCGGTGTGCTGCTCTGCTCGTTCAACACCTCGCTCATGCCGACGACCGGCTCCATGCCCGGCATCAAGGCCTTCACGGCGGCCGTGTTCGGCGGCATAGGCTCCATCCCCGGTGCCTTTCTGGGCGGCATACTGCTGGGTATAATCGAATCCCTGGCAAAGGCCTACATATCCACGCAGCTTGCCAATTCCATCGTGTTCGCCGTGCTGATAGTCACGCTGCTAGTGCGTCCGGCGGGCCTGCTGGGCAAGTATGTGCCGGAGAAAGTGTGAGGTGCGGCATGGGTAAAATAATCAAGCTTGGGAAAAACCGCAGCTACAATCTCACGAAAACGCGCGTTATGGACTTCTCAACGTATCTGGGCGTCGTCCTTGCGTTCGTGATTGTATACTCGATGCAGAGCGCCGGTATGCTCTCCCGCTCCTTCAGCGGGCAGCTCATACCCATATGCTGCTACGTCGTCATGGCCATATCGCTCAACCTGACCGTCGGCATCCTCGGCGAGCTCAGCCTGGGTCACGCCGGCTTCATGAGCGTCGGCGCCTTCTCCGGCATCGTGGCTGCAATGAGCCTGCAGGGCTCCGTACCCTCCGAACCGCTGCGCCTGGCCATAGCGCTCGCAGTCGGCGCGGCCTGCGCCGCAGTTGCAGGCGTCATAGTCGGCGTACCCGTCCTCCGCCTGCGCGGCGACTATCTTGCCATCGTCACCTTGGCCTTCGGCGAGATAATAAAAGAAATCATCAACTGCCTCATTATCGGCTGCGACGAAACCGGGCTTCATGTCATCTTCAACTTCGACGGCAGCCGCACCGTCTCGGACCTGGCCCTCAGCGAAAACGGCATAGAGATAATCAAGGGCGCTCAGGGCGCGACGGGTACGCAGACGATTTCCACGTTCACCGCCGGCTTCATCCTGATAATGATAACGCTCGTGGTTGTGCTGAACCTCGTGCGCAGCCGCTCCGGCCGCGCCATCATGGCCCTGCGCGACAACCGCATCGCAGCGGAGAGCGTGGGCATAAACGTCACCAAGTACAAGCTCATGGCCTTCGTCCTGTCCGCCGCCCTTGCGGGCGCGGCCGGCGCGCTCTACGGCCTGAATTTCTCCAACCTGGGCGCAACCAAGTTCAATTTCAACACCTCCATTCTGGTGCTGGTGTTCGTCGTGCTCGGCGGCC
The DNA here is from genome assembly GCA_944387825.1 of uncultured Oscillospiraceae bacterium. Classification (GTDB taxonomy): domain Bacteria; phylum Bacillota; class Clostridia; order Oscillospirales; family Oscillospiraceae; genus Scatomorpha. The sequence continues at coordinate 4,103 of CALXGL010000154.1, forward strand.
TGGGCAACATCTGGGGCAGCATCATTGCCGCAGCCGTACTGACGATCCTGCCCGAGGCCCTGCGCGGCTTTGACGACTATCGCATGCTTGTCTACGCCATCGTGCTGATACTGGTCATGCTGGCGACAAACAACGCGCAGTCCAAGGCTCTGCTCACGAAGGCATTCGCTCCGCTGCACAGGCCCTTTGCCAAGCCGCAGAAAGGAGGCGCGTCGAATGGCTAAGGTCAGGTCCAAAAACGAAAGCCCCCTGGTGCCCATGCCCAGCGAGGCCTATATACCCCAGCGCGACCTGGACAAGCTGCCCGTGCTCGAGGCCAGGCACCTGGGCATAGACTTCGGCGGTCTCACCGCCGTGGACGACTTCAATCTGGTAATCGGCCGCACTGAGATTGCCGGGCTTATCGGTCCAAACGGTGCGGGCAAAACCACGGTTTTCAACCTGCTCACAAAGGTATATCAGCCCACTCGCGGCAGCATCATGATAGACGGGCGCGACACCAACGGCATGAACACCGTACAGGTAAGCAAGCTCGGCGTCGCCCGCACCTTCCAGAACATCCGTCTCTTCAACAATCTGTCGGTTGAAGACAACGTCAAGCTGGGCATGCACAACCAAATAAAATACGGCATGTTCCGCGGCATATTGCGTTCCCCCGCCTACTGGAAGCAGGAGCGCATAGCGCATGAGCGCGCGCTTGAGCTGCTGAGCATCTTCAACATGCAGGACATGGCCGAGAAAAAGGCGGGCAGCCTGCCCTACGGCGCGCAGCGCCGGCTGGAGATAGTACGCGCGCTCGGCACAAATCCCAGCCTGCTGCTGCTCGACGAGCCCGCAGCCGGCATGAACCCCTCGGAGACGGCGGAGCTCATGGAAAACATCATGAAGATACGCGATACCTTCCAGATAGCCATAATGCTCATTGAGCATGACATGAATCTGGTCATGGGCATATGCGAAGGCATCTGCGTTCTTAATTTCGGCAAGGTCATCGCCAAAGGCACCCCGGAGGAGATTCAGTCCAACCCCGTGGTCATCGAGGCCTATCTGGGCCGGAAAAAGGAGGCGTAAACCTTGGAGCAGATTCTGAAGATAGAGAATATAAACGTATATTACGGCGCGATCCACGCTATCAAGGGCGTGTCGCTCGACGTCAACCAGGGCGAGGTCGTAACGCTCGTAGGTGCGAACGGCGCCGGAAAGTCCACAACGCTTCAGACGGTTTCCGGGCTTTTGCGCTCCCGCACCGGGTCAATAGAGTTTTGCGGCGAGAATATCAGCCGCCTGCCCTCGCACAAGATTGTGGAAAAGGGCCTGGCCCAGGTGCCGGAGGGCCGCCGCATCTTCCTGCAGATGACCGTGCAGGAGAACCTGGAGATGGGCGCGTATACCCGCCGGGACGGCGGACAGGGCGCCGAGCTGGACAAAGTTTACGCGCAGTTCCCCCGCCTTGCCGAGAGGCGCAGGCAGATTGCGGGCACACTCTCGGGCGGCGAGCAGCAGATGCTCGCCATAGGCCGCGCGCTCATGAGCCGGCCGAAGCTGCTCATGCTCGACGAGCCCAGCATGGGTCTCGCGCCGATTCTGGTCGAGCAGATTTTCGACATCATCCGCCGCCTGCACGAAAGCGGTACGACCATACTTCTGGTCGAGCAGAACGCCCAGATGGCCCTCTCCGTCGCCGACCGGGCATATGTAATGGAAACCGGCGTCATAAGCCTCTCCGGCACCGGCAAAGAGCTCTCCGAAAGCGACGCCGTCCGCAAAGCCTACCTCGGCGGATAACGCCTCTATACATTATAAATATAATAATCCCCCGATTCTTTGAATCGGGGGATTTGCACTGAACTTACGTTAGCATTTACGCCAGACGGTATGTATGAGCAAAGCGCATGAGGATGGCGGCGGCTTGGGCGCGGGGGGCGTGGCCCTGGGGATCCAGGGTATTGGCGGTCACGCCGCTGATTATGCCCTTTTCAATGGCCCAGGCCATGGCCTCTTCGGCCCAGCCGCTTACCTTTCCGGCGTCGGCGTAGCCGCTCAGGCCGGCCGCGCTTTCCGGCTCGCCCGCGTAGCGCCAGAGCATCGTCACAAGCTGCTCGCGGGTAATAAAGCCGTTTGCGTCCGTGCCGTCGGACACGCCCTCGCTCATGGCCCAGGCGCGGGCGACCTGCTGCCAGGCAGAGCCCGTGACGGTCTCGCCGTCTATACGCGCCAGAATGGTCCATACCATTGCGCGGGTCATTTTCGCGTCGGGCTCAAAGGTCGTGGCGCTCGTGCCCTCCATCATGCCGTTCGCGCAGACATAGTTCACCGCGTCGTAGTACCACGCGCCCGCGGGCACGTCGGTGAAGCGGAACGCGGCGGAGACGAAGCTCACGTTGACGCTTACGGCGCCGTCCGGCATGGTGAAGCGGTACTCGGTCGCGCTCACGCGGGTTACCGCAACCGCGCCGTTCGGGCCGGTCACGGTGACGGAGCCGACGACATACCCGGCATCAGGCGTGGCGGTTATCGTTATCTCGGCGCCGGCGCTGGCATTTGAAAGGCTCACGTTAACGCTGCCATTGGCGGGGCTGTTTACGCTTATTTCGTTCGGGTCGGGAACGTTTATCCTGCTCCAGACAGCGGTAAGCGTGACGTTGGCGCTGAGCGTGTAGCTCCCGTTATAGACCTTCCTGTCCACGCTGCTGCGCCAGCCGGCGAAGCGGTAATAGAAGGTGTCCTCGTAATCGGGCAGGACTACCACGGTTCCGGCAGGGCCGCTGCCTGCGGCAAGCACCTTGCCGTCCTTGTCCACTATAGAGTAATTGAAAACGGAATCCTCGCCCTCGGCGAAGGTGACGGACACAGGCTCGCCGTTGAGGGTATTATTCGCGCCGCTCACCGTGCCGCTGACATCGGCGTTGGAGAAGTCAAATGCCTTGTCCACATTCCCGCCGGCGACGGTGTTGCCGCTGACGCTTATGTCGGCGCTGACCTCGGCGGCGGAGCCGGTGTCGGAGAAGATATATACGGCGGACTTGCCGTCTCCCACGCCCTCAAAGGTGTTGCCGGTAATGATGACGCTGTCGCCCTTGACCTCATTGGCAAGCTGCAGACCGTATTCGCCGACGTTTTTGATGGTATTGCGTTCAAATGTCACATTGCCGACGGTGCGGTCGAGGTTGAAGGCGTTGAAGGGCACGTTCTTGACGTAGTTGTCGGTTATGACATGCTCGGCCGCGTTCCAGAGGTTGAAGGCGGAGTTGGACGCGCCGGTGATATTGGTCACTTTGTTGTTGGTTACGGTTATCTTGCCGTTCCTGACGTCGTTGTTGCGGGTGGTCACGAAGGCGTTCGTGAGCCCGTCTGCTACGCAGTTCGTGACGGTGAGGTTTACGCCGCCGGGCATACCGTTGGTCGCGACAATCGAGCCTGCGCCGCTAAACTTGAGGCCGTCAAAAACGACGTCCATAAGGCCGGTATTCTTATTGCCGAGGGTCACGACGCCGGTTATGACGCTCTCCTCGGCTCGCGTGCCGGTGCCGCTGACGTCCTTATTGGCGCCCTCGAGGGTAATGCTCTTGTCGATGGTGATATTGCCCTCATGCGTTCCGGCATAGACCGTGACCACGTCGCCGGCACTGGCGGCATTTATGGCAGTCTGAAGCGAGGGATAACCCACGCCGTTCACCTCGGCCGC
>CALXGL010000155.1 GCA_944387825.1 uncultured Oscillospiraceae bacterium
GAGCTCGACGGCACCCCCAACAAGAGCCGCCTCGGCGCCAACGCCATCCTCGGCGTCTCCCTCGCCTGCGCCAAGGCCGCCGCCACCGCGCTCAATATGCCCCTCTACAACTACATCGGCGGCGTCAACGCCAAGACCCTGCCCGTGCCGATGATGAACATCCTCAACGGCGGCGCCCACGCCACCAACAACGTCGATATCCAGGAGTTCATGATTATGCCTGTCGGCGCTACCAGCTGGAAGGAAGCTCTGCGCATGTGCGCCGAGGTGTTCCACACCCTCAAGAGCGTCCTCAAGGAGAACGGCACCCCCGCCGCCGGCGTCGGCGACGAGGGCGGCTACGCCCCCAACCTGAAGAAGGATGAGGATGCCTTCAAGTGCATCGTCGCCGCCATCGAGAAGGCCGGCTACAAGCCCGGCGAGGACTTCAAGCTGGCCATCGACGCCGCCGTGTCCGACTGGTACAACCCCGAGGACGGCACCTACACCCTGCCCAAGGCCAAGAAGACCATGACCCGCAACCAGATGGTCAACATGTGGAAGAAGTTCGCCGACAACTACCCCATCATCTCCATGGAGGACTGCATGGGCGAGGACGACTGGGAAGGCTGGGCCATGCTCACCAAGGCTCTCGGCGACCGCGTCCAGCTCGTCGGCGACGACCTCTTTGTCACCAACGTTGAGCGCGTCAAGATGGGCCTTGAGAAGCACGTCGCCAACGCCGTCCTTATCAAGGTCAACCAGATTGGCACCCTGACCGAGACCCTCGATACCATGCAGCTCGCCAACCGCCACGGCTACACCACCATCGTCAGCCACCGCTCCGGCGAGACCGAGGACACCACCATCGCCGACATCGTCGTGGGCCTCAACGCCGGCCAGATTAAGACCGGCGCTCCCAGCCGCACCGACCGCGTCTGCAAGTACAACCAGCTGCTCCGCATCGAAGAGGAGCTCTTCGACGTAGCCCAGTACGCCGGCAACGACGCTTTCTTCAACCTCAGCAAATAAGCGCAGGATATTAAAACGGCATCCGCCCGAGGTAAAGCCCCGGGCGGATTTTTACAGCTTCTTTTTCTCCGGCGCCGGAAGTTCATCAACCAACAGCATTTCTTTTGCCACCTCATAAGGCAATTCATAAGTCGCATTCGGCACAAGTGAAATAGCTGATTTTACTGCCTGCCGGCGGTATAAACCTGCATATTACTGTCAATACTAGCCTCTGAAACCAAGTATACGGAGGTACGTATATGGACAAGAAGAACGGCGCCGGACCGGGCGCTTTGGAGAAATTTTTTGCCGGCAAGGGTTTCTATGTCGTTCTCGCGGTCTGCGCAGCGGTTATAGGCGTTTCCGCCTGGACGCTTTTCAGCAGGGATGGGGCTGTGTCTGACGTCGAGCTCGAGGACTACAAACCGGCGGCAACCGCGGCTCCTCTGCCGACGGCGGAGCCCGGCTGGGAACAGGAGCCAGAAGAAGACGTAATGGCCGAGCCGCCCGAGACTGCAAGCGAGACGCCGATAGTGCAGCCGACGCCCGCGCCCACGCCGGCCCCGACACCGGAACCGGCCGACGCGGCGCCGGAGAGCTGGGTCTGGCCTGTGAATGGCTCGGTTGACAGACCGCACTCGCTGGATGAGCTCATGTACGATGCAACTATGGGCGATTGGCGTACGCACGACGGCGTGGACATAGCCGCAAGCCTGGGCGCGCATGTGAGCGCAAGCGCCTCCGGAACGGTTACGGATATATACAGCGACCCGCTGCTGGGTACTACCGTGGTTATTTCTCATGGCGGCGGCTATGAGACCAGATATTCCAACCTGGCCGAGCTGCCTACAGTTGAAATAGGCGATACAGTTTCGGCGGGAGAAACCATTGGGGCGATTGGCGCAAGCGCCATATGCGAGGCCGGTCAGGTATATCATGTTCATTTCGCCATGAAGCTCAATGGAGAGAGCATAAACCCGAGCGATATGCTTGCCTGAGAAAAAGATAAAAAAAGTATTGACATTTCGCAGCGCGTATTGTATACTGACAAAGCTGCGACGGACGATTAGCTCAGCTGGTATGAGCATCCGCTTGACGTGCGGAGGGTCACAGGTTCGAGTCCTGTATCGTCCACCAGAAAGGCCGCCGACAAGGCGGCCTTTATTTTATCCTGCGCATACAAATAAAATGAAGCCGGCATACAGCCGGCTTCATTTTATTCTGGAGATTACGCCTCCGGGACAGGAAGCTTTGTAACATCTATCCACTCTAGGGCGTTTGAGTATTTCCACAGCTCTTCAAGGTTGAGCTCTATGGCGCTCGAACCGCTGCCGACAGCGGGGAAGACGGTCTCAAAGCGCTTGAGGCTGTCGTCCAGATACACGTCCACGCCGTCGTTTATGCCGAAGGGGCAGACGCCGCCGACGGGGTGTCCGATGAGCTCGAGCACCTCATCCGCCGTGAGCATCTTGGCCTTGCAGTGGAATTTTTCCTTGAACTTGTGGTTGTCAATGCGCGCGTCGCCCGCGGCCAGTATGAGTATCGCTCCGCCGTCAGGACGTTTGAAGCTCAGGCTTTTGGCAATGCGTGCGCCCTCTACGCCGAGGGCTTTGGCGGCCAGATCAACTGTTGCGGAGGACACGTCGAATTCAATGACGCGATCTTCCATGCCGAACTGCCTGAAATATGCGCGGCCTTTTTCTATGGACATTCAATCACCCGCTAAATCAGATTCCTGGTCATTATAATACAGCTTTCGCTGTTTTTCAAGGCTCAAGCAGCAAAAGGCTGCCGTCTTTTCCGCTGTCGGCAATGAGCCGCGCTTCACCTTCGCCCCAGCTCACGGAATAAAGGGGAGAGTCCATGAACGCCGCCGTGAGGCCCAGACTTTCGCCGCCGCCTAGACGGCTTACATATAGGACGAGCTCCTGCGGGTAAAAGCTGCCGTCAGTATCCATCGAGACCCGGTGGATACATATATCCCTCACCTCCTGCGAGGCGGTCAGGGAAAATTCAACCCCGCCCTCGTCAAGAACGGCGGAGCAGGCCGCGCCGGAGCTTCCGGCGCTTATTTTTAACGTGCCCGCGCCGCTCTCGGGCGAGGCCTGCGGGAGGTATTCGGGCTTTATAAGCCCCTCAAGCTCAGAATACGGAATGTCGAAGACCACGCTGCCTACAGCGTAGGGCGCTATTTCCTCCGGTGCGGCGAAGGCAACAAGCCCTCCGTCAGAGAGATACCACTGGCCGCTGTCAAGCACGCCCGCGGCAAAGTCGGAGAGCCCGTAAAATGTCGGAGCGCCCACGTTCTCCATTGCCGAGTCAAGTATGTAGTCCTCCACTTCCTTCCTGAGGGCATCCGGCTCCTCCGCTATGTCCGCGACGGAGAGACGCCTGCCGTCCTCCAGGTCGTAGGTGAGCCCAAAGCCTGAGTTGCTCGGATGCGGCGCGCCGAGAGAACGGCTGTCGCTGACCAGCAGGCTGAGCACCCTGCCGTCGCAGCGCATTAGCTCTGCCTTGCGGTCAAAACCATAGCCCACGCCCATCCAGTCGAGCTTTCCCGCCTCGTCAAGGGTGCCGTAGGCATCCCTGGCGGCGGCGTCCACATCTGAGAGCGTGTCCTCAGCCGGCGTGAGCGCGGCGTTGAGCTCCTCGGTAAGCACGCTGCCGGTTTTGGTGCCGGTGTCCACTTTAAGTCTGGGGTAGGTATAGGTGTACAGGTCCCCGGTGCCGCACTTTACGGCCTCCGTCAGGATTTCAAAGCCTATGACCGAGCGGGGAGTGTTTTCAGGCTCCGCGGTTTCCGCCGGGCCGGGGGTGGAGACCGGCGACGCGCTCACGCCGCAGGCAGACAGTGCCGTCAGGGAAAGAGCGATGACAATCGCTGCGAATTTTTTCAAAACTATCCCTCCTTGGTTCAGGATGACAATATGACGCAGACCGAGGGGTTTTGTTCCGTCAGCCCAGAGCCACATCCAGCACCATCATGACGGCGAATCCGATTGCCGCGCCTATCGTGCCTATGTTGGAGTGCTCTCCGGCCTGAGACTCGGGTATAAGCTCCTCCACAACCACGTATATCATTGCGCCGGCCGCAAAAGAGAGTATGTACGGCAGGGCCGGGGTTATGATATCCGTAAGAGCTATCGTAATCAGCGCGCCCAGCGGCTCGACCGCGCCAGAGGCCGCGCCGAGCAGGAAAGAGCGCGTGCGCTTCGCTCCGCTTCCGGCGAGAGGCATGGAGATAACGGCGCCCTCCGGGACGTTTTGCAGGGCGATGCCTATCGAGAGCGCAAACGCGGCGGCGAGGGTAAGCCCGCTTCCGGCCTGCTGCGCACCGGCGAAAACCACGCCCACCGCCATGCCCTCCGGCAGATTGTGCAGAGTTACCGCCAGTACAAGCATTGTATTCTTACCCAGGCCGGCGGGGCAGCCCTCCGGCTTGTCACAGTCGAGATGCTGGTGAGGCACGACGCTGTCCAGTATAAGCAGGAAAGCGATTCCCGCAAGGAAGCCTGTCAAAGCCGGAAGCCAGGCCGGACCGCCCCGCGCTTCGGCCATGTCGATAGCCGGTATCAGGAGCGACCAGACGCTGGCCGCTATCATAACTCCGCTTGCGAAGCCCAGCAGCAGCTTCTGAACCCGGGGAAGAATCTTCCCGCGCAGCAGAAAGACAGCCGCTGACCCTAGAGCGGTGCCCGCAAAGGGAATAAGTATACCTATGATGGCGTTGGCTGACACAAAACCACCTCCAAAACAATTTTACCACACAATTCGTTCCTGTGCCAGCGTGAGAACGCGGAAAGGAAATTTACACAATGTTAAGCAAGTGAGCAAATTCGCCAATTTCCGCGTGCTGCGGACGGCGAAAATCTACGGCGAAATACCGGCTGATGTTTACCAGTGGTTGAGAATTATGGTATACTGTATCCTGTGTGGAATTGAATTGTACGCGCGGATTTCCGGCCGCGCGGCAGAGGAGAGTGTTATTATGCCTGAGACCGTAGTGTTCTCTGAAAGCTATGTCTGGACCTTCCTTGGCCAGATAGGCATAGTATTTATAGCCATACTTGTGGGCAACGTACTGCGTACGTGGATACCCTGCCTGCGAAAGCTGTACATACCTTCAGCCATTATCGGAGGATTTCTGGTCCTGATAATAAAGCAGATTCCGGCTTTCGGAGAGCAGATTGACAACGCCACAATGGAGATAGTGACGTATCACTGCCTGGGGCTGGGCTTTGCGGCCATGGCTCTCAAAACGGCCAAGAGCGAGAAAAAGGTCTCGACGGTTAAAGTCGTGGAGAGCGGCGCCATAATGGCCGGCGGATATCTGATTCAGGCCATTGTCGGCCTTTTCATCTCTATCGCCCTTTCCTTCGCCGGCGATTACTTCTACGCCGCCGGCCTTATCCTTCCGATGGGCTTCGGACAGAGCACCGGCAGCGCCCTGAGCTGGGGCAGCAACTACGAAGCAAATTACGGCTTTGAGGGAGGCAGCACCTTCGGCCTCGCGACCGCCGCCATAGGCTTCATAGTGGGCAGCGTAATAGGCGTTATCTATCTCAATATTGCGATGCGCAAGGGGCTTGTAAAGCCCCGCCGTGCAGAAGCGGCCGAGAAAGAGCGCGTGATAGTCGAAGACCCCAACGAAATACCCAACAGCGAGAGCGTTGACAAGATGAGCATTCAGCTCTGCTTTGTGGCTCTGGCCTATGTGCTGGCATACGGCGTTATGCGTCTGCTTGCGCTTATACCGATTAAGGCCATAGGCGACCTGGCCTGGGGTCTCAACTTCCTCTGGACGCTGCTCTGCGCCTATCTGATAAAGCTGGTCATGTCCGCTCTGAAGAAAAAGGGCGCGATCAAGCGTTATTATACGAACGATCACCTCATGGACCGCATAAGCGGCATGATGTTCGACATCATGATTTGCGCCGGAATAATTGCGATAGACATACAGGACGTGTACCGCAACCTCTGGATGCTCATCGCCGTGTGCGGCATAGGCACAATCGTAACTTTCTGGTATGTGCGCAAGACGACCAAGTACACGTATAAGAATTACGAGATAGAGAGCTTCATGACCAACTTCGGCACGCTGACAGGCACGCTGAGCACGGGCATGATTCTGCTGCGTGAAATTGACCCGGACTATGTCACGCCCGCGAGCAGCAACATCGTGCTGCAGAACTTCCCGAGCATACCCTTCCTTGCGCCTCTTCTCCTGACTCTGGGCTTCGCAGGAAGCAGCAGGACGAATACATTCATAATGCTGGGAGTGTATATAATTCTGTTCCTGGCCTATAATACCTTCCTCTTCCGGCGCCGTATATTCAGGAAGCGCTATGCGGATAAGCCAGAGGAGGTATGGACCGAGTGAGCGGCGCAAAGCGCAGGACGGACGCGTACTACAGGCGCATTTACGCGCTGTTCCGTCCGATATTCCGCATAGTCGCCTGGTTCGCGTACGGCGTATGGGTAAAAAAGCCCGTGCGCTACTCTGAACCTGTCCTGATTCTGGCCAACCACACCTCTGACCTGGATTTTACCGACGTGGCCTCTCACATCGCCAACCATATGTATTTCGTCACGAGCGACCACGTGACGGCCATGGGCCTTTTCGGCAGGTATTTTGACCGCTGGTTCGCCCCAATAAAGGTAACCAAGGGTACGAGCAAGGCGGGCGGCGTCATGGATATTCTCCGCAGGCTGCGGCATGGGAACTGTGTGCTGCTCTTTCCCGAGGGCAGAATAAGCCACAATGGCCGCAGCACCCACATCACGGCGGCAACGGCAAAGCTGGCCAAAAGCGCGAAGTGCAGGGTAGTGACTTTCCGGGCCGCAGGCGGGTTCTTCATAGAGCCGCGCTGGCAGAATTATATGAACAGCGGCAAGCTGTTTTCCGCCGGAATTGTCAACGAATACTCCCCCGAGGATCTGGCGGCCATGAGCAGCGAAGAGGTGCTTGAGCACATACGCGCCGACCTCTACGCAGACGCCTACGCCGAGCAGGAAAAGCTCATGCGTCCGTTCAAGTTCCGGCACGGGCTGCGTGATATCATAAGGTATTACGACGTCTGCCCACGCTGCCGCAGCGTGGACGCCCTCACCGTGGACGGTGAGAGCATGACCGTCCGCTGCAGCGGCTGCGGCTGCGAACTGACGATGGACGAGTACGGCTTCTTCCACGGCAGGGACATTCCGGTGCGCACCTGCGCCGACTGGGAAAAAATCCAGCTTGCAGAATACCATTCGCGCTTTGAGCGCGGCGAGTTCTTCAGCGAGGACGGAGTTACTCTCTATGAGATAGGCGAGGGCTTCGAGCGTACGGAAATCTTCACCGGGCCGATAAGCAGTTCGGCCGAGGGGCTGAAAATTGCCGGAGACATGTATCCGTTCCATGATATGACGCCGCCGGAAATCCTCTCCGGCGGACGGAGAATGGAATTTACCTGCGGCAAGCGCAGCTTCATGCTTGAAAAGGAAGGCGCGTGCCTCAATAAGTACGTGGAGCTCTATCATTGGACCTGCCCCGAAAAAGACTAAAATAAGCGCAGAGCTATGCTCTGCGCTTATTGACTTGAACAGGACAATATGGTAATATTGTCTCAATCAGCACCAGTGCTGATTCGCTTCATATGCAATGAAGCGAATGGTTTCCTGCAAATTTCTTGTAAAGGGGATACTGCTGTGAAAAAACGTTTTTTATAGCGTTACTTGCTATATGCCTGGTAATGTCACTAGGTACAGCAAGTGCGTTAGCTGACGGGGCGGACACTTCGCTGCCCGAGGCCAGCGAAGAAGGCGTCATTGACCTCGTCAATGATGTCGTACTGAGTCAATCCGTAGATATTTCTGAGGATACCGTCCTCAACCTCAACGGATACAGCATTACCGCCTCGTCTGAATGGACCGGCGGGGACTATGTGATTGGCGTGAAGCGCGGCGCAAAGCTGACTATTAACGACACCGCGGGCGGCTCCATAGAAGGCGGGGAAAACCCGGCGATTTATGCGGCCGTAAAGCTTACGCTGACCGGCGAGGATGATTCCATGAAAGCGGCCAGGCTCGTCGTGAACGGCGGCAGGCTGCAGGGCTATTACTATGGTGTATCCGGCAACGGCAGCAGGCACAATACTAGCATCAGCGTCAACGGCGGCGAAATAACCGGTACGCACGGCACCGGTATTTATCACCCCCAGGACGGCAGCCTGACTGTTTCCAACGGAGATATTTCCGGACTGAACTCCGCCATTGAGCTTCGCGCAGGAACGCTGAAGATTTCCGGCGGTACTTTTACGGCTGATGCGACGGAATACGAAGAGAGCAAGAACGGCAGCGGCACCACTGTTGCCGGCGCGGCTGTGGTTGTCTCTCAGCACACAACCAAAATGGACATATCTGTCACTATAACCGGCGGCACCTTCACCGGAGCGCGCGCGTTCAGCCAGACCGATATTCAAAACGAAGGCGCCACAGAAAACGTGGAAATTAAAGCGATTTCCGGAGGCACATTCAACGGAGACGTCATAAGCGACGAGTGCACGGGCTTCATAACCGGCGGCAGGTTCTTTGAAAAGGACGGCGTTACCGCGAACAAGGACATTTCCGCCGGATACTTCCCTGAAGGCAGCTCAGTAGAGATAGACGACGCAGGAAATGTCGTCCCCGGAGAGTCGGCCGTCGCCACGGTGAACGGTGTCGGATATCCTACTCTACAGGCTGCAATCAACGCGGCCGGGCAGAACGGCATGGTCGTTATCGAGAAGAATATCGAAATAGACCTGAGCGAAGGCTCCTACAGCGGCCAGATTTTCAGCATAACATCTGCGAACAGCGGCCTGATAATTGACGGCCGCGGCAAGGTCATCACCGTCACCGGCGAGGGCGCTTCGGATGTGCATGTGTTCAACATACAGAGCGCCGGCGGAGTTGAGATTAAAAACCTTACAATCGTCGGCTCCGGCGGCACTAGAAACGGCGTAAACGCGTATGAATCCACCGGCGTCAAGCTTACCAACGTAAATATAAGCGGAAACGGCGGACGGGCTGTGGTGGTAAACAGCTCCGATGTCGTTGCGGAGGGCCTGACAGTCACCGGCAGCGTCAACATTGATAACGGCAGCGGAACCAGCGGCGGGGCCAAGTTCACGCTCAAGAGCGGGAATGTCGATACAATATACACCGACAACTCCAGCGACGCCCAGGCGGCTGACATCGTTATAGATAACGGCACGGTGAGCTCTGTTACCATTTTCGGCGGAGGCGACAACAGCGTCGTTGTCAATGATGGCAATATCAAAAATATTTTCGGCCTCGGCGACCCCGAAATTACCGTAAACGGTGGCGTTTTCGGCAAATCCGTCAAGGAATACGCCGCGGACAACCTCAACTACGAGGTCAAATCCGGAAATACCTACAGATATTTTGAGGACGCGGACGACGCGCTGGACTTTGCCGGGGCCAATGACGCAGTTACCTATATCGGAGAGTCCGCCGAGACCCTCCGCACGGTCACTTTCGTCTGCTACACCGGCTCCAGCTACACGCTTCAGGTCCCTGACGGCACCGTGATTGAGCTGCCCCGCGAGACATACGGCGGCTATTACCACGATGGCTGGAAGCTGGGCGGCGTTACTTATGACGTGGGTACCGAGATAAAGGTCGAAAGCGACCTGACCTTTACCGCCGTCTGGAAAGACGGTCAGTATGACATAAGCTTCACCTTCAACACGCTGGCGCCGCATGGCAGCGCAGCTGCCTACGTTAATGCCGCGTCTGTAACCAGCGCCGACTTCGGCGACAGGGTATACCTCCGCGTCGTCCCGGATACCGGCTACAAGCTCGAGTCCGTCACCGTTGTCACGGACAATGCGGCGGCGTCCGGCGTCGCTGTTACAAAGGTGCTTTCCGGAACGTACACGGGCTATTACACCTTCACCATGCCGGCTTCCGACGTGGTTGTGAAGGTGAGCTTTGCCCGCGACGGCGTGCCGTTTGTGGATGTGCGTCCATATCAGTGGCACTATAGCGCCGTTTACTATGTCTACACCAACGGCCTTATGGAGGGCGACGGCCTTTACTTCAGGCCTGATGACTCCATGACCCGCGCAATGTTCTGGACGGTGCTGGCCCGTATTGACGGAGAGAACATCACCGGCCTCAACTGGGCGGCCCAGGCCCGCGCCTGGGCTATGAGGGAAGGCGTCTCCGACGGCACCGACCCGAACGGGAAGGTCACGCGCGAACAGATGGTGACCATGCTCTGGCGCTACCTGAACGGGCCTGACGGAACGGCAAGTCTGAGCGGCTATGCCGATGCCGGCCAGGTGAGCAGCTGGGCTCAGGAGGCCATGAGCTGGGCCGTCGGCAGGGGAATTATCGAAGGAATGGGCGCTTCCGAGCTCAATCCTCGCGGCACCGCCACGCGCGCACAGTGCGCCACCATTTTCATGCGCGCCGGTCTCAAATAAAGCGCAGATAACGTTTATCCCCCGCGCGAGAGCGCGGGGGATTTCTTATGGAATTTTCCCGCGCAATGAATTATAATTGAGGCAGGGGTGATTGAAGTATGAACATGCCTGATGAATACGCCTGGAAACTTGCGGAACGCCTGAGCAGCGTGCCGGGCGGGGGAGCGCCTGAGGCTTTTATAAGCTCACCGGGACGGACAGAGCTTGGAGGCAATCATACAGACCACCAGCACGGGCGTGTCCTCGCTGCGGCCGTGACGCTCTCGCTGTATGCTGCGGCCAGGGAAACCTCGGACGGTATGCTGCGCGTATACAGCGACGGGATGCCCGATGTGGAAATTGAACTGACGGATTTGGCTCCGCGGCCCGCGGAGCGG
>CALXGL010000156.1 GCA_944387825.1 uncultured Oscillospiraceae bacterium
CGATGGGGTTGAAGTAGCGCAGCAGGGCCACGTTCATCGTGGGGTCGGCCTTGCAGTAGTCCATGAGGATCTGCTCCTGGAAGAGCTTGGTGGTGCCGTAGGGGTTCGTGGTGCCGCCGGTGGGGAAGTCCTCGCTTATGGGCACGCGCTCGGGGTCGCCGTAGACGGTGGCGGAGGAGGAGAAGACGAAGTTCTTCACCTCGTGGCGGCGCATGGCTTTGAGCACCTCAAGGGTGCAGGTGAGGTTGTTGTAGTAGTACTCGAGCGGCTTGGCAACGCTCTCACCCACGGCCTTGAGCCCGGCGAAGTGGATGACGGCGTCAATGTCCTTATAGCGCTCGAAGAGCTCCTCCACCTCGTCGGCGTGGGTGAGCTCGGCCTTAACGAAGGGGATTTTCTTTCCCACGATGTGCTCGACGCGGTGAACCGCCTCCTCACAGGAGTTGCTGAGGTTGTCGGCGACAACGATGTCATAGCCCGCCTCGACGAGCTCTACGCAGGTGTGGCTGCCGATGTATCCGGCGCCGCCGGTCACGAGAATGGACATATTGAAAAACCCCTTTCAAGTAATGAATACATGCAGATTGCCGGAAATGCCCGGCCAAAGCGTATTTTATACGCCTTCCATACGAAAAGAAATAGACGATATTATAAATTGTTTGCATTATCGTCCGGGGAAATGGAGAATTCAAGCAGCATTCGTACGCTGCGCGCGTATTCGCTGGGGGACATTCCGGTGAGCTGGCGAAAGCGGCGCGAAAAGTAGTGAACGCTTTGAAAGCCGCACAGCGAGGCTATCTGCGTGAAATTGCAGCGCCCCTCGCGTATCATGCGCCTGGCGGCATTTATTTTGAGCCGTCCGAAATAGTCCATGACGCCCCCGCCGGTGTGCTCGTGGAAAAGCTTCTGGAGCTGGCTGCGCCCGATGAAATTCTCCCTGCAAATCCTCTCAAGCGTGAGGTTTTCTCCGACGTGCCTTTCCAGATATTCCGCCGTGCGCCGGAAGCCGTCGTCGGGACTTGCGGGCGCTTCGCGTTCGGCCTCCGGGACGCCGCTGCTGCGTATAAGGCGTATAAGCAGCTCCTCCATTGCAGCTGCGGCCAGCTGCTCGGAGCCGAAGGGGGCCGATGCCGCGCGCTCGAGCCGGCGGCTTCCCGGGTCGTCCAGGGGCCCCTGAAAGGCGGCGGAGGACTCGGACACGATACGCGCCAAAAGCGCGCGCTCGGATGCGCCGGCGTCGGCGGCAAAAGAGCGGAAGCGCTCCATTTCGGGACTCTTACAGCCGAAGCTCACGACAATGAGGTCGGGGGGCGCTCCGGCGGCAGACAGCGCGTGAAATTCCCCCGGCGCGTGGAAAATAAGCTGTCCCTGGCGCAGTTCCCGCGTCCGGTCGCCGGCGGTTACCCGCACGGAGCCGCGGTCCACATAGAGCAGCTCCCAGAAATCGTGCTGCTCGCCCAGGAAAGCAAAGCCGCTGGCGTATTCGAAATAATGCACGGTATACAGCTCGCTTACAACAATCGGCCGTTCCGGATGCAAAGGCGTATATTCAGTCAAGCTTATCCCCTCCCGACTGCGTCGCCAGAAGCATGGCTGCGCCGGTATTCCATGGGACTCATGCCCTCCGCCCGCCTGAAGCTCTGCGAAAAATAGCTGGGGGATGAGAAGCCGAGTATGCGCGCTATCTGCGAAAGCGAATGGTCGCTGTTTGAGAGCAGGAAGCGGCTCTCCTGTATTCGCCTGGCGTTCAGGTAGTTTATGGGCGAGGTGCCGTATACCTTGCGGAAGGCGTGCACAAGATAATATTTGTTTATGTGCGCGAGCTCCGCGAGCTGGTCCAGGCTTATATTTTCCTTGAAGTGCTCGTCTATGTACCGGCGCACTATATCGCACTCGCGGCTGTCGCCCTGTCCTGCGGCTTCGGTGGCCAGAGCCAGTCCGCTGCGGCGCAGTATGCGCAGGAGTATTATCTCCAGAAGCCTCTGGCATACCTGAGAATAGCCCTCCTGCCCGGCGCGGACCTCCTGCATCATCAGCTTCAGACAGTCGGTTACGGCGTCCCAGCCGCCGCGGAAACGGGTCAGGACATAGCCCTGCTCATTTGCCGCCATTTCAAGATTCTCAACTCCCAGGACTATGTACTCCATGGGGTTTTCCGGCCGGCTCCGTTCCCCGTGCAGCACCCCGGGGTTTATAATGACCAGATCGCGCGCCGAAACGCGGAAATCGTGGTGGCGCAGCTGAAAGCTGCCTTCGCCGCTCAATATGAAAAACATCTCCGCATGCCTGTGGGCATGTGTGGCCGAGTTCCATTCACTGCTGTATTGAGCCCAGGTTATATTAAGCAGACGGGCGTTTGACTGGGCCAGTGGATTCCCGCCGTCCTGGCCGATATCGTAATATGTGTTTGTCACCGGCTTCACCCCTTCGCTCCATGTACCGCCTCGGCGGTACTATTATTATAATAGCTGCGCCGGATTTGCGCAACTTTGAAAAATTCCGGATATATTTTGTTCTTCTTTTGTTGTGCAAAGCGGTATGGATGTCGAAAAACGTCGAAGAAGCCTGCGCATTATATACAAATTCAAGGGGGCGAAATAGGGCACTTTACATCAAAAACATGGCCAGAGCAATATTTCTAAAAACTTGCGCAAGAACTGGCTTGTTATCGCGCGGGAAATCTATATACTTGAGCTCAAGGACAATGCCAAAAACATCACGTATTGGCATTTTGTTTGCAAATCTAAAGGAGGAAAATGAAGATGAATTTTAAGAAGCTTCTGGCTCTCGCTCTTGCGCTGGTCATGGTCTTCGCTCTCGCCGCCTGCGGCGAGGAGCCGGCCCCTGCCGGCACTGACAATCCCGGCACTGAGTCCCCGAGCGGCGAAGGCGGCACCAT
>CALXGL010000157.1 GCA_944387825.1 uncultured Oscillospiraceae bacterium
GCTGACGGAGGTGACGCGTGCTCGACTGGATATTTGAGGGCATCATAGACTGGGTCGCGGGCATCGCCTCGTCCATCATGGACGCTATATCCGGGCTCTTCCTGAACGCCCTCGGCACGGACATGACCGCGATGGAGGAGTATTTCCCCTTCGTCTCAGCGGCCTTTGACGTCATGCAGTACATGGCCTGGGCGCTGCTCTTCCTAATTTGCGTGTGGCAGCTCTTCCGCGTATTCGGCGGGCCGATAACAGATGCTGAGAACCCGTGGCAGCTCGTAGTGCGAAGCTGCCTCTTCGGCGTGCTGGTAGGCTACGCCAAGCCCATTTTCGCGCTTGTGCTCGAAATTGCCCGCGCACCATACACAGCGCTGCTCGACGTGCAACTCAGCGGCGAGGACTTTACCTTTGCGGGGCTGGAGGAGGTCATCTCCAACGGCCTCGTTACCATCGCTTCGACAATCACGGTCATAGCGCCGCTGCTGCTACTGATTCTGCTCATCTCCGTGGGCTGGAACTACTTCAAGCTCCTGCTTGAAACCGTCGAGCGCTACATAGTCGTCGGCGTACTATGCTACACAAGCCCGCTCGCCTTTGCGATGGGCGGCTCCAAGGCCACAAGCCAGATATTTGCAAGCTGGTGCCGCATGGTCGGCTCGCAGCTCCTGCTGCTCGTGCTCAACGTCTGGTTCCTGCGGGCGTTCAATTCCTCCGTGGGCCAGTACATAGCCAACGGCGGCGCGCTCACCAGCGGCCAGGGCTCGATCTTCCTCTGGTTCTTCTGTGCCCTCGCCTTTCTCAAAACCGCACAGCGCTTTGACAGCTACCTCGCCTCGCTCGGCCTCAACGTCGCCCAGACCGGGTCGAGCATGGGCATGGAAATGGTCATGGCCGCGCGCGTGCTCTCGGGCATAAGCGGCGGCGCCAAGAGCGCGGGCAACGTGTTCAAGGGCGGCTCAGCCGCTACCGGCACGGGCGCAGCGGCCAGCGGCTTCGCGTCGGCGCTCTCCGGCAAGTTCAAGGGCAACAGCTATGTGCGCGACGCCGTTGTGGATGGCGGTCAGCGCATGGGCATGGGCGGCAGCGTCGGCTTTGTGGGCCGGGCCTTCGGCGGCATGGCAGCGAGGAACGGCGCCGTGCTGACCGGCGACTCAATCGCCTCGGTGGCCTCGCGGCCTGAGAACGTCTCCGGCAGTATAGCCGGGGACATAGCAGACCGCAGCCTCGCAAACTATATGCCGCAGCTCGGCGGCTACACGCTCTCGGATACACAGATAACCGGCGGTCACATAAGCACGAGCGCCACTGACGCCGCAGGCAATGCAAGCAGTGTCGAGCTGTTCAACGCGGCCCAGTACGAGAAGCCGAATGTGCCGCACTCGGTCGTCACCGCATCCGACGGCAGCACCTGGTACCAGATGGCCTCCGGCGAGGGCAGCGGCGCTTTCTACGACGCGCCCACGTTCACGGGCAGTGCTGACGAGGCATCCGCTGTCGCGTCGGCCTTCCCCGGCGTCGACGGCGGCACAATGCTCCGTACGGTGGATGACGGCTTGATGGAGGCAACGTCTGACAGCGGCAGCTCGCTCTGGTACAACAGCGCCTATTACGACGAGCCCGACGCGCCGCATGAGGTCGTGACCGCAGCCAACGGCGTGGATTGGTACGCCATGCAGCCGCCTGCAGAGGCACCTGCTTTTGAAGCGGGCGAGGAAGCTGCGGCGTACAACCGAGCAGTCTTCCAGGACTTCATGCCCGGATACGCCCAGCCGGTCACGGCTGTCGAGGGCGAGGGTCGCGAGGACGGACACTTTGCCGTGCGTCACGCAGACGGCAGCGGCACCGCGTTCTACGACACCGCAATCTACGCGCCGCCGCGCGGCGACTACCAGGTGTACGAGGACAAGCGCGGTCAGCAGTGGATTGCCATCCACTGCACGCCAGGCGTCGAGCAGCGGCCTGTCTACCAGGACGGAAAGCCCGTCTACGAAAACGGCGGCGTAAAGACTACTCGGGTCGAAACCGTGAAGTACGGCAGCACCCCAGGCAAATACTCATCGCCCAAAAAGCGCGCGAAATCCGAGATAAAGCCGCCGCGCAAGAAGCGGAGGTGAGGCTCTTGGCTGAGCACATATTCAACGACGGCAGCGACAACTACGCCGCAGCTGCGAAGCACATCTCCCGCGCCGCGCAGAGCGCAGGGCGCTCAACCGCAGCGGCGGCCTCGGTAAAGGCCGGGGCCTCGACAGGCAAGGCAGTTGCGGGTTCCGCTGTAGGCGTCGCTATGACAGGGCCGTGGGGAGCCGCGCTCTCCGCGGCCTGGGAGCTGAGGCACACGCTCTTCAAGGTGCTCATATTCCTCTGCCTGCTGGTGCTGTTCTTCATCATACTGATTGTCTCCATACCGTCCATATTGCTCGGCAGCGTTCTCGGCGACGACTCCACCGGCGCACAGACGCTTCAGGCGAACTACAACAGTCTCGCCTATGTCGTGGACGCTGCGGTGGAGCGCGGTCACGAGCTGGCGCTCGAACGAGTGGAGCAGATAATCTCGGACGGCGGCTACGACTACGAGCTGTCCATGGCGGCGCTCATAGATAACGCGCAGAGCGCCGCCGGGTACGACGTGGGCTGGATACTCGCGGCGTACTCGGCCTCGCTCGCCCAGCAGGACACGAGCGCCGGAGACATGGCGGCGAAACTCGAAGCCGTGGCGGCAGATATGTTCCCTGTTACATACACGGAGAGCAGTGAGACCGCCGCAGAGGCCACCTCCTACAGCCCTGTCACCGTGACCGTCGTGACCGGGAGCACGCCGACAGGCAGCATCAACGGCGTGACGCAGTACCGCTACTTCACGGAGCAGCGCACATATTACGTTCCGGACGGCACAACGACCGAACCAGCCGCAACGTACAGCCCCGTCACAGTCACCGTCCCGGTGTACAGCGGCGGGCAGATAACAGGGACGCGCCAAGCGACGTACTACACGCCGTCCGGCTCTGCGCCGGATGCGGCGCGCGTTGTCGTGTGCACTATACACCCGTTTGACAGCTCGGTCATCTACGAGGCCTTCGGCATCGACCCCGACGCCGTCTACGACCAGTTCAACATAACCTACGCTGAAGCAATTGAGTACATGGCAAATGCTCTGAGCAAGACGCTATACGGCGCCGAAAACAGCACCATGACCAGCGCGGAGGCCATGAGCGAGAACGAGATAAACCCCTGCGCGAGCGTCCCCGCCTGCAGCGAAGAGCGCAAGAGGGCGCTCGAGACGGCGCTACCGCTTGTGGGGAGAGTCCCGTACTTCTGGGGCGGCAAATCCGCGCCGGGGTGGAACGACGAGTGGAACACTCCGAAGCTCGTGACCGCTGCGGGCTC
>CALXGL010000158.1 GCA_944387825.1 uncultured Oscillospiraceae bacterium
CGGGCGCGCTCATGTACGCGGGCAGGACCTCGAGGTCGACCTTGACGGCCTTGGCGGCCTCGCGGGCGTGCTCCTCGGTGTCGGCGGCGACTATCGCAATCGCGTCGCCGTACTGGAAGACCTTCTCATCGCAGAGTATCGGGCGGTCCCAGCCGTCGCACTTGTTGTTGAGCGGCAGCATGACAAGGCCGTTTATCCTGTTCTTGCCGGGCACGTCTTTGGCGGTTATCACCTTGAAGACGCCGGGCATCTTCTCGGCCTCGGAGGTGTCTACGCCCTTGATGTTGGCGTGGCTGACCTCGGCCTGGACGAGGGCGAGACGCAGGGTGTCGGGCGGCATGTGCAGGGCCTGGTCGGCGCCGAAGTCCCATGTGCCGGTGACCTTCATCGCCGCGCTCGGGCGGGCGTAGGTCGTGCCCATAATCTCGTTCTCGGTGGGCTTGAACATCAGGTCTTCCTTGGTCATCTCGCCGCGCATGACGGCGGCGGCGGCCATTGTGGCGTCGATAAGGGGCTTGTAGCCCGTGCAGCGGCAGAGGTTGCGGTTCTTGTTGAACCAGTCGCGGACCTCCTCGCGGGTGGGGTTCGGGTTCTGGTCAAGCAGCACCTTGGCGCTGACGATGAAGCCCGGCGAGCAGAAGCCGCACTGCGCGCAGCCGTAGGCCATCCACGCGACCTGGATCGGGTGCAGGTTGTTGACCGTGCCGATGCCCTCGATGGTGGTTATCTCAGCGTAGTCGCGCAGCTTGAGCACCTTGGTGATGCACGAACGCGTGACCTTGCCGTCTACAATCACGTTGCACGCGCCGCAGTGGCCCTGGCCGCAGCCTATCTTACAGCCGGTCAGCAGCAGGCGCTCGCGCAGCACCGTGGCCAGAGTTTCGTCGCCGTTGAGGACGAGCGTACGCTCCACGCCGTTGATAATGAGTACTTTTTTGTACATGCGGTTTCCTCCTTCTTTGTCAGAAAAATTGTTTTTGAACACAAAAAGCGCCGACGCGCTTAAATACCCTCTGTAAATTGCAAAGCAATTGTGCTATATTCAAAACAGGCACAGTCAAAAGCCGGAAAGGAGAAAGGAAAATGGAAAACAGCAAGCCCAGGGAGATACGCGCCGCAGAGGTCACCGTTGAGGTAAAGGACGCGGTTACGGGCGAAGTGTTCCGCCGCACGCTGCCCATAGACTATTACGAGACGGCGAACGCCCTGCGCCTTATTGCCGAGGACGCCCACGGCGAACCGTCAGAGCTTGTGTTCTACACAAACTTCGGGCTGAAGAAGCTCCGCGACCTCACCGGCGGAGGCCCCGACAAGGACCCGTGCGGAGGCCACAGCGGAGATAAATAGTCCGCTGCTCCTTTAAATCGATTGTACTATCATTGACATTCCGAGTCAAATTGTATTGCTTTGCAAATTGTATTAAGTTACAAATCGTTTTTGTTTACAATTCGCCTGGATTGTGATAAGATACAAAAAACGTAGCGAAACGTATTTGACGCCGCTTACAGAGGAATGGAGGCGCTTGTATGGAGACCGGTGCGGTAATAGTTGCGGCAGGTATGTCCTCGCGGATGGGAAAGTTCAAGCCCATGCTCAGCATAGGCTCTATATCCATTGCGCAGCGCGTTGTGGCTACGCTGCGCCAGGCCGGCGCGTCCAGAATCGTAGTGGTGACGGGCTACAAGGCCGAGGAACTGGAGTGGCATCTGGCGCGCAGCGGGGTAATTTTCCTCAGGAACGAGAACTACCGCACCACGCATATGTTCGACTCGGCGCTTATCGGGCTGAAATATCTGCGCGGGAAATGCAGCCGCGTGCTGTTTACGCCCGTGGATATCCCGCTGTTCACTTCGTCCACGGTCGAAGCGCTGCTCTCGAGCGGCGCGCCGCTCGCATGTCCGGTGTGCGGGGGCAAAACCGGGCACCCCATCCTCATGTCCACGGATGTCATCGGCCGCATATTGGAGGACGGCGGGGAGGGAGGCCTGCAGGGCGCGCTCTCGCGCTGCGGCGTTCCCATGCTGCAGGTGGAGGTGGACGACCCGGGCATTCTCCACGACGCGGATACGCCGGACGACTATGCGAAGCTGCTGGAGATGCACAACAGCCAGCTGATACGCCCGGTTTTGCAGCTGTCGATAGCCAGAGAGAAGAAGTTCCTGGACGCCCGCGTGGCCATGCTGCTTTCGCTCACGGACGAGACGCATTCCGTGCGTCTGGCCTGCCAGAGGATGCAGCTGAGCTACAGCTCGGGCTGGAACGCCATAAACCTGCTGGAAAAGGAGCTGGGATACGCCGTCGTTGTGCGCACCCAGGGCGGCGCCAAAGGCGGCCGGAGCGAGCTCACGGAGAAGGGGCGCGGGCTGCTTGAAGCGTATGCGGAGTATTCAAAACGTATGCGTGCGGAGTCGGAGCGGCTCTTTGCGGAGTGCTTCCCGGACTTCACGGCCAGGTGAAGCCCATGAGCACGCTGTATCTGATACGGCATGGCGAGCCGGAGTTCCCCGGCGGGCTGCGGCTCTGCCTCGGGAGGACGGATCTGCCATTGAGCATTTTGGGCCGGCTTCAGGCGGCGCTGGCCGCCGCCGGGCTGCGCGGCAGGGTGAGCGCCGTCTATTCGAGTCCGCTCAAACGGGCGGCGGAGACCGCCGGGGCCTTTGAAATGCCGGTTGAAACGCTGCCCGGCCTCGCCGAGCAGGACGCCGGGGAGTGGGACGGGCTGAGCTTTGAGGAGATACGTGCCGGCTGGCCCGAGCTGTATGCGCGGCGCGGGGAGCAGCCATATCTGCCCATGCCCGGCGCAGAGCCGGAGGAGGCGGTGGTTAAGCGCTTCGCGGACGCCGTGGAATACGTGAGGCGCTCCGGCGCCGACGCGGCGCTGGTAAGCCATGCGGGCGCAATCCGCCTGTATATGAAGGCGCTGGGCCTGCGGGCGGAAAAGCTGCCCTACGGAGCGTATACGGCGCTTGACGGCCGGCTGCAGGCGGTGTGCGTCCGTCCGCACCCGGAGCTGGACGACGGGGTCTGTCTCGCGCTGCTGCGCGCGGCGCGCCTTCCGGAGAAGGTGATACGCCACTGCGCCGCCGTGGCCGATGCGGCCGGAGAGCTCGCCCGTCAGGCCGGGATGGACGCTGCGCTGATACGCAGCGCGGCTTATCTGCACGACATTGCGCGGCTGCAGCCGGAACACCCGCAGACGGGTTCGGCGTGGCTGGAGGCGCTGGGCTATCCGGAAGCGGCGGAGCTTATACGCCGGCATCACGACCACGACGGGGCGGAGCTCGACGCCGCGGGCATAGTCTGCCTGGCGGACAAGCTGGTGCTGGGCGACCGGCGCTGCACCATTAAAGAGCGATTTGACGCAAGCGCGGCGAAATGCCGCACTCCGGAACAGCGCGAAATACACGCCCTCCGCCGCAAGAGCGCGGAGAGGCTGGCCCGCCTTGCGGAGAAAAGGGGTATAAAATATGAGAAAACTTCTTGAGATAATGGGCAAAAAGCTCGCCGCCGGCGAGGACCTGGTGCTGGTTACCGTCGTGGCCTCGAGCGGGGCCACTCCGCGCGGCGCTGGAGCGAGGATGCTGGTTGGCCGGGATGGACGGCTGTACGGCACGATAGGCGGCGGCGCCGTCGAATACCGCAGCGAGCAGATAGCCCGGGAGGTCCTTGCGCAGAAGGTGAGCGGCGAGCATGACTTCTCGCTGACCCGCGACGACGTGCAGAACCTGGGCATGATTTGCGGCGGGGCGGTGAACGTGTTCTTCCACTACATACCCGCCGGAGACGCGGCGCATATTGCCGTGGCCGGCGAGGCGGAGGAGCTCTTCCGCCGGGGCGAGAGCTTCTGGCTCATATCCGACTTGGGAGGCGGCGGAGCGCTGTCCATCGTCACGAAAAAGGATGCTCCGGACTGGCTGCGTCCGCATCTCGCCGCGCACCCCAAGCGCATAACCGAAGCCGGCCGCGACATGTTTGCCGAGCAGCTCAACAGCTCCGGGCGCGTCTATATTTTCGGCGGCGGCCACGTCGCGCAGGCCCTGGTGCCCGTGCTGGCCGGGGTGGGCTTCCGCTGCGTCGTAATGGACGACAGGGAGGAGTTCACGAGGCGCGAGCTGTTTCCGGCCGCGGAAGAGGTGAAGCTCATCGACTTTCGCAACATCGCGGCAAGCGCGGACATCACCGCCGAGGACTATGTCTGCGTCATGACGCGCGGCCACGCCTACGACACGGTCGTCCAGGCCCAGATGCTGCGCACGCCCGCCTGCTACATCGGCGTAATAGGTTCGAGGGCAAAAATCGCGGCGGTGCGCGAGATACTGCGCGGCGAGGGCTTCGATGACGGCGACTTCGAACGCATTACAACACCCATAGGCCTGGACATCAAGGCCGAGACTCCGGCCGAAATAGCCATTTCCATCGCCGCCCAGCTCATAGAGCTCCGCGCCGGGCGCGCCTCAGCCTGACAAACTATTCGCACGCAAAACAATCAATATTGCTAAGTAATTGACTGGAATTCACACATAGTTTACAAATTTGCCAGCTGTTTTTCCACGTCTGTTCCTTGAATTGACCGCAGGGAAGCATTATAATCAGTATAGATTTGTGTGTATGGCGGGAGTGTCGCCGGATGAACAGAATTGCCATAGTTACGGACAGCAACAGCGGTATGAGCCCCGAGGAAGCTCAGGAACGGGGCGTATACCTGCTGCCGATGCCCTTTTTCATAGATGGGAAGCTTTATTTCGAAGGGGTCACGCTCAACCGTGAGGAGTTTTACCGGCGTCAGGCGGAAGACGCGGAGATAAGCACCTCGCAGCCCACGCCCGGCGATGTGCTGGAGCTCTGGGACCGGGCGCTTGAAACGAACGACGAGCTTGTGTATATACCCATGTCCAGCGCGCTGAGCGGCTCATGCGCCACGGCGAGGGCTCTGGCGGAGGACTATGACGGCCGCGTGCACGTGGTGGACAATCAGCGTATTTCCGTTACGCAGTGGCAGTCGGTCCTCGACGCTCTGGAGCTGGCCCGCGCGGGCCTGAGCGCGGGGGAGATAGCCGCCGCGCTCACGGAAGAGCGGCTGGAGGCCAGCATCTACATAACCGTGGACAATCTGAAGTACCTCAAGAAGGGCGGCCGCATAACGCCCGCGGCGGCGGCCCTGGGCACGGTGCTGAATATAAAGCCCGTCCTTCAGATACAGGGCGATAAGCTGGACGCGCTCTCCATTGCGCCCGGCATGAAGGCCGCGAAGCATATCATGCTGGATGCCGTTGAAAGGGATTTGGAGAGGCGCTTCGCCGGCAAGAAGGGCGTGTATGTGGGCGCCGCGTGCAGCTGCGGCCCGGAGGAGGCCCGGGAGTGGGCGGAGGAGATACGCGAGCGCTTCGGCGAGCTCTACAACGGCTGGGTCGCGCCTCTGGCGCTTTCGATAGGCTGTCATACCGGCCCGGGCGCTTTCGGCGTAGGCTGCGTCAAGCCTGCAAGCATTCCGGAGAGATAATAAAGCCCGTGCGGCATGGTTTCCCATGCCGCACGGGCTTTTTCATGTCAATCCTTTTCGTAGACGCAGAACTCGCACTGCAGGCCCCCGGAAACAAGGGGCTCGGAGCTGACGAGCTTCCAATCAGGCAGGGAGTCCAGATTGGGGAAATAGGCGTCAGAGCGGGGGGTGGCGTCGATTTTTGTGACATATATCCTGTCCACATAGGGGAACATCGCCATATATACCGTAGCGCCGCCCACGACAAAGACGCGCTCAGAATCCGCGCACAGCGCGGCTGCCTCCTCGGGGGTATGCACTATCTCCGCGCCCTCAATCTCATGCTCCTGACGGGTCATGACTATGTTTCTGCGGCCCTTGAGCGGAGCGCTGCCCGGGAAATCCAGCAGGGTTTTGCTGCCGACTATAAGCGTTGCACCTCTGGTCAGCTCGGCAAAGCGCTTGCGGTCTTCGGGCACGACGATGGGCTGGGTGCCATCGCTGCCGATGCCCCAATCGTTATATACGGCGACTATAGCTTCCATGGCATTTACCTCTTCCTTTGTTCTCTTTGCCGCCGCTCAGACAGCGACGGGTATTTTTTCGTCCAGTTCGGTGAATTTATAGCCCGGCAGAGCGAAACTGTCGCGGGTGAAGGCGTAAAAATCGTGTATTTCAGGGTCAATCTGAAGCTGCGGGGCCTCGTACTGCGGGTTTTGGAGTATCTTTTCGACCACGGGCACATGCCTGTCGTAAATATGCGCGTCGGCTATGACGTGGACAAGCTCGCCGGGGACGAGCCCGCAGGCCCTTGCGAACATGTGCACCAGCACGGCGTACTGGCAGACATTCCAGTTGTTTGCCGTGAGCATGTCCTGGCTGCGCTGGTTGAGAATCGCGTTGAGCGTGCGGCCGGTGACGTTGAAGGTCATGGAATACGCGCAGGGATAGAGCGCCATTTCGTGCAAATCCTCAAAATTATAGAGGTTTGTGAGGATGCGGCGGGAGGCGGGGTTGTTCCTGAGGTCATAGAGCACGCGGTCCACCTGGTCGAACTCGCCCTCGGTGTAGCGGTGCTTTACGCCAAGCTGGTAGCCGTAGGCCTTGCCGATTGAGCCGGTCTCATCCGCCCAGGCGTCCCATACGCGGCTGCGCAGCTCGTGGACGTTGTTGGACTTCTTCTGCCATATCCACAGCAGCTCGTCCACGGCGCTCTTCCAGAAGGTGCGGCGTATCGTGAGTATGGGGAACTCGGCCGAGAGGTCATAGCGGTTTATTATGCCGAAACGTTTTATGGTATGGGCGGGCTCGTCCGTGTCGTCCCAACGCGGGCGGACCTTCAGGTCAGTGTCCCAAAAACCCTTGTCGAGTATGTCGCGGCAGTTCTGTATAAATATTTCATCCGCGCGGCTCATAGTACACCTCCGTTTTCGAAATATGCGTTTTAACTCAGCGCATTGCAGTCTTAACGCAAGTATAACATTTCACAGGCCGAACCCGCAAGCGTCAGTGCGCATAGAATGTGGCGGGAAAGGGGAGTTGAGTTTATGGTATTTGCCTTATGCGGCGGGGACGAACGCACGGCGAGACTCGCCGGACTGCTGCTGGAGGACGGACACGGAGTGCGGGCCTGGGCCCTGGAGGAAGCGCCGCTGAGCGAAGGCGTCCGTCAATGCGCACTGGCGGCGGAATGCTGCGAGGGCGCGGACTGCGGTGTGCTGCCCATGCCCGCATCGGTCAGGCGGGGATTTCTGAACGCTCCGTACGGCGGAAAGCCCCGCTGCATGGCGGAGGTGCTTTCCGCGATAAGGCCGGGCACACCCGTGCTCGCCGGCGGCGTGAGCGGCGAACTGAGAGAGCTGGCCGCAGAGCTGGGCCTTGAATGCAGAGACTACGGCGCTCTTGAGAGCTTTCGCGCGCTCAACTCCCTGGCCACGGCAGAGGGCGCGCTCGCAGTGCTGTTGCAGGAAACCGCGGAGGTGCTGTGCGGTAGACGCGCCCTTGTCATAGGCGGAGGGCGCATAGCGAGGGCGCTCGCTCCGCGGCTCGCCGCCCTGGGCCTGCGCGTGTGCGTGGCCTCGCGCAGGCCGGAGGTCAGGGCCTGGTATTCGGCGCTCGGCTTCGAGGCCTGCGACACTGAGCGGCTGACGCCGGAGCTCAGGAGGACGCAGCTGGCGATAAACACGGCGCCCTCGCTGGTATTGACTGCGTCGAGGCTGACCGAGCTGCCGGAGGGCGCGCTTGTGCTCGACCTGGCCGGCGCGCCGGGCGGCACCGATTTCGACGCGGCGCGTTCGTTCGGAATACGCGCGCTGACGGCGCCCGGACTGCCGGGGAAGTATTCGCCGGTTACTGCGTCTGCGGCCGTGCGCTCCGCAATTTACGAAATTTTGGAGGATGAGAAGCTTTGAAGAAGGTGAAGCTGGGGCTGGCGCTCTGCGGCTCCTACTGCACATACGACAAGGTGCTCGCCGCGGCAAGGCCGCTGGCGGAAAAATATGAGCTGACGGCGCTCATGAGCGAGACGGCCGCCGGTACGGACAGCCGCTTCGGGACGGCGAGAGAATTCACTGAGGCTCTGGAGGACATGACGGGCAGGGCGGTCATAAGGACCATCACCGGCGCCGAGCGCGTAGGCCCGGAGCGGATGTTCGACGTGCTTGTAATCGCGCCCTGTACGGGAAACACGCTGGCCAAACTGGCCAACGGCATAACCGACACCGCGGTCACCATGGCCGCGAAGAGCCATCTGCGCAACGGAAGGCCCGTAGTCATAGCGCTTTCGACCAACGACGCGCTGAGCGGCTCCGCTCCCGCCATAGCCGAGCTGCTCAACCGCAGGAACTACTACTTCGTGCCCTTCGGGCAGGATGACCCCGAGGGAAAGCCGACAAGCCTGCAGGCGGATTTCAACCGCATTGGCGAAACCGTGGAGGCGGCTCTCGAGGGCCGGCAGCTCCAGCCGATACTGAGGTAGATAAAAGTAAAAGAGGGCCTTACGGGCCCTCTTTTACTTTAAAAACCGGGGCCCCGAATGGCCCCGTATCGGCTTATTGAAAAGCCTCGCAGAGTTTGCGGCCGCGGCCGCAAACAGAGTCAAGTCCGTTTTTCCCGGGGGCGTGCACCTCGGGAAAAACACCGCTCGCGCAGCGGAGTGTAAAAAATGACCAGTCCGCGGACTGGTCATTTTCTTTGCGCGAAGCGAAGCGCAAACCCCTCTGCCCAAGAAGGCTTGCCTTCTTGGGCAAACTGAATCGGGGCCCGGAAGGGCCCCGATTGACGGGTTTATTCGTCCTGGACGTATATCTTCTGCGGGTGGATGATCTGCCTCGGGCAGACCTCGGCGCAGTGGCCGCAGCCGGTGCATTTGGCGTAGTCTATAACGGCGACATTGTTTTCGACCTTTATAGCCTCGTGCGGGCACTCGCGCTGGCACTTCATGCAGCCGATGCAGCCCGCGTCGCAGAGCTTGCGGGTCTGCGCGCCCTTGTCGTTCGAGCGGCAGCCGACCAGCACGCGCTGCTCGTAGGGCACCTTCTGAATAATCTGCTTGGGGCAGGCGGAGGCGCAGGCCATGCAGGAGGTGCACTTCTCGCGGTCTACGACGGCGACGCCGTTGACGATGTGCATGGCGTCAAACTGGCAGGCCCTCACGCAGTTGCCGAAGCCTATGCAGGAGAACTGGCAGGCTTTCGGGCCCTTGTTGCCGAAGCGCATGGCGGCGACGCAGTCCTTGGGGCCCTCGTAATCGAAGAAGAGCTTTGCCGTGTCGCAGCTGCCGGAGCAGGGGACGTAGGCGACGTACTTGGTTTCCGGTACGGCGTCGAGGCCCATGATGGCCGCGACGGCTTCCGCGGTCTTCTTCCCGCCGGGGCCGCACTTGTTGGGAGGAGCCTCGCCCGCGACGACCGCCGCGGCGTAGGCGTCGCAGCCGGCAAAGCCGCAGCCGCCGCAGTTGGCGCCCGCGAGACACTCGCGGACCTGGCCTATGCGCTCGTCCTCTTCAACGTGGAAAATCTTCGCGGCGAAGGCCAGAAGGCCTCCGAATATGGCGCCGAGCACGCCGAGTACCAGGATGGCGTAGATGATGTTCATGAAATCCATATCTCTGCCCCCTTATGCAATGCTCATGCCGGAGAAGCCCATGAAGGCCAGCGCCAGCAGGCCGGCGGTGGTCAGAGCTATGGGGAAGCCCTCAAAGCTCTCGGGGTAGTCGGCGAACTTGAGACGGTCGCGTACCGTGGCGAAGAGCACGATGGCCAGCATGAAGCCCAGGCCGCCGGTGATGCCGTAGACGACGCTCTCGATGAAGTTGTAGTTGTTCTGCACGTTCAGCAGCACGACGCCGAGGACGGCGCAGTTGGTGGTGATGAGCGGCAGGTAGATGCCTAGCGCGGTGTACAGGCTCGGAACGCTCTTCTTGAGGAACATCTCGACGAATTGCACGAGCACGGCGATGACCAGGATGAAGGCAAGCGTGCTCATGTAGGCCAGGTCAAGCGCGACGAGCAGGAGGTTGACCGCGTAGCATATCGCGCTCGCGAGACCCATGACGAAGGTGACCGCGATGCCCATGCCGACGGCGGTGTCCACCTTCGTGGAGCAGCCAAGGAAGGGGCAGCAGCCGAGGAACTGCGAGAAGATGAAGTTGTTCATCAGAATCGCGCCGAGCGCGATGGTAAGAATATTCATTACTCAGCAGCCTCCTTTATTTCAGCGGCGGGGGCCGGGATCTCAACCTTGGCTTCGCGCGCGGCTTTTTCCTTTTTCTCTGCGCTCTTGCGCAGGGCGTACTGCATAAGGGCGAGCAGGCAGGCCAGCGTGAGGAAGCCGCCGAAGGGCATTATCAGTATCGTCGCGCCGAACTGTTCGGGGAAGATGCGGATGCCGGCGGCGGAGCCGTCGAGCGTCACGCGCAGCGCGCCGTCAACTATCTCGAAGATGCCGGTGCCGAAGGTGCCGGAGCCGAGCAGCTCGCGGATAAGGCACATGCAGACGAGAACGACCGTATAGCCGAAGCCCTGGAAGATGCCGTCCCAGAAGCTCGGGCCTATCGGCTCGTGCTGGCAGAAGGCCTCTGCGCGGCCGATGATGATGCAGTTGACGACTATAAGCGGGATAAAGACGCCCAGCGACGCGCTCAGCGCCGGTATGAAAGCCTGCAGCAGCAGGTCTACAATCGTGACGAAGCCGGCGATGACCACGACAAAGATAGCCAGGCGTATGTCGTTCGGTATGGCCTTGCGCAGCGCGGAGATGGCCACGTTGCAGCAGGTCAGGATGATAAGGACGGAGAGGCCCATGCCGATGCCGTTGAACAGCGTGGTGGTGATGGCCATGGTGGAGCACATACCGATACGCTGGACGAGAACGGGGTTATTGGTGATAAGGCCTTCCTTGAACTGTTGTTTAAGTGTCATTTCCTAGCCCCCCTTTAACCCAGCGCCTTGCAGGCGGCGATGGCCATGTTGCCGGCGTCGGCCATGGCCCTGGAGGATATGGTCGCGGCCGTGATGGCGTCAACGGTGCCGCCGTCCTTGGTGACGGCCATGCCCTCTGTCTGGCCGACGAGACTCTCAAGGAAGTCCGCCTCGGTTATCTTGGCGCCGAGGCCGGAGGTCTCGGCGTGGTCAATCACGCTCGCGCCGGTAATAACATAGTCGCTGCTGACGCCGAAGGCGGCGGTAATGGAGCCCTGCGCTCCGGAGAAGGTCAGCTCGACAACCCAGCCGGCGTCGCCCGCGGCGGAGAGCGCGTCAACGTTCGAGAACACGGGATCGTCGGGGTCGAACTCTATCGTGGTGTAGCCGCTCTCACTGGGGAGCACGGCGTTGTAGGCCGCCTCGGTCTTGAGACGCTGCTGCTCGGCGATTATGTCCTTGGTGAACATGTTCACGAGGCCCAGGACGCCGGAGGTTATCGCGCTCACGAGGAAGAGGATGACGGCAAGCTTTACAATCGGGTTGCCGCCCTTGGCTTTTTTGGTCTCAGTCATTTGCAGCAGCCTCCTTCGCCTGTTTCTTGGCCGCCTTGGCCTCGGCCTTTCTGGCCTTGACATCCTCGGCGGTGACGCCGAACTGACGCGGCCTGAGCGCACGGTCGATAGCCCAGGTGCAGCAGTTCATGATAAGGATGGCATAGCTGACGCCCTCTGGATAGCTGCCGAAGTAACGTATCAGCACGGTTATCGCGCCGCAGCCGAAGCCGTAGAGCAGCTGGCCCTTGAGGTTGACGGGGCTGGTGGAGTAGTCGGTCGCCATGAAGAAGGCGCCGAGCATCAGGCCGCCGGAGAGGATGTTGTAGAGCATCCAGTCAACGCGGCTGTAGCCCTCGCAGCCGAAAATGAGGGTCAGGACGGCGACGGTGCCGATGAACGCGGCGGGGATGCGCCAGGTTATGACCTTGCGGATAAGCAGGTACGCCGCGCCGACAAGAATCGCCAGCGTGCTGACCTCGCCGATGCTGCCGGGGATGCCGCCGAGGAACATGTTGAGGAAGTTGAAGTGCTCAGGCAGCAGCTCGCCGTTGTGCATGTAGCTCAGCGGGGTGCTCATGGTTGTGGCGTCGATAACGCCGCTCATCGCGCCGGGCACGGCCCAGCTGGTCATCTGTACCGCGTAGGCGGCGGCCAGGAAGGCGCGGGCCGCGAGCGCGGGGTTGAGGAAGTTCTTGCCAATGCCGCCGTAGAGCTGCTTGACCACGACTATGGCAAAGAAGCTGCCGATAAGGCCGACCCACCAGGGAGCGGCGGAGGGCATGACGCAGGTAAGCAGGACGCCGGTGACGACGGCGGAGAGATCCCCGACGGAGGTGTTCTTCCTGAGCAGCTTGCGATAGGCCCACTCGAAGAACACGCAGGCGGCGACGTTGACGACCAGAAGCACCGCCACGTTCATGCCGAACATATACGCGCCGACGCCCAGCGCCGGGACCAGCGCGATTATCACGTCGAGCATTATCTTGCTCGTGTCGCGCGGGGTCCTGACTATCGGGTTCGACGTAACTTTAAATATCTTTTTCTCTTCCATTACGCCTTGGCCTCCTTTCCGGACTCCGCGGCCAGCCTGGCCTTTTCGGCGGCGACGGCGGCATTTATCTTCGCTGCCTCGGCCTTGGCCTTTTCTTCGGCGCGGTGCGCGTTAATCATGGCCTTGCCGAGCTTGAAGGTGTGGGTAAGGGGAAGGCGTCCGGGACAGCCGTAGGAGCAGGAGCCGCATTCGAAGCAGTCCATGACGTGGTACTCCTCCATCTTCTTGATGTCGCCCTGCTGGACGTACATATACATGTAGATGGGCTCGAGCTTCATGGGACAGTGGGCCACGCAGTTCCCGCAGCGGATGCAGGTGGGCGTCTCGCTCTCGCGGTTCATATCGTGGCTGAAGAGCAGCAGGCCGCTGGCGCCCTTTACGGAGCCGGCGGTGGGGTCGGCCACGCAGATGCCCATCATGGGCCCGCCCATGCAGATGCGCTCGACCCTGTCCATGTCGGCGCCGGCCTCGGCGAAAATGTGCTCCAGGGGGGTGCCGAAGCGCACAAGCAGATTCTGCGCCTCCTTGACGCAGTCGCCCGCGACGGTGACCACGCGCTCAATCGAGGGGGTGCCCTCGTAGCAGGCGCGGTAGATAGTGTAACAGGTGTATGTAGACACAACGTTAGCGCCTACGCCGCTGGGCAGCCCGCCGGGCTTGACCTCGCGGTTGGTGTTGGCCTTGACCTGAAGCTTCTCGGCGCCCTGGGGGTACTTGACCTCCTCGGGGACTATCTCAACGCCGTACTTCGCGGGGTCGAGACTGTTGAGCAGGTCAATGGCGTCCTGCTTGTTCTTTTCAATGCCGTAGTAGCACTTGTCCAGGCCGTGGGCAATGCGCACGAGCTCGATGCCCTTGAGAAGCTCCTCGGGGTGCTCGAGCATGGTGCGGTGGTCGCCGCAGAGATAGGGCTCGCATTCCGCGCCGTTGATGACCAG
>CALXGL010000159.1 GCA_944387825.1 uncultured Oscillospiraceae bacterium
AAATAGAACCTGCACGTCTCCGGCAGGTGGGTCGCCTCTCCGCCGCTACCACGCTTCCAACTTCCAGCCGACCTCGGTGGGGGCCGGGAGGCCTGCAATCCGCGGAGGAATATGGCATCCCTTATAAATGATGTGGGTTTATATGGGCCGAAAAAAGAATCCGCGCACAGGGCAGGATTTAATTTCTGCATGCAGGGTGAGGAACTTACATGTCCTCTTCCTCGTCAGAGTCCTCGCCGTCAAAGAGCTTTTCCATAAAGAGGTCGTATACGCGGACAAGGAGCTCCTCGTCGTCTACGGAGCTGTACATGAGCTCTCCGTTCTCGTTGTCGTAATCAATGCGGAGGATAATATAGCCATAGTCGGGATCGTCGGTGTCCGTATTGGCGGGCAGGAAGAGCTCGTATTCATTGCCTTCGTATTCGATGGTATCGATTCTGTCCAGCTCAAATTCGTTGCCGTCTTCATCCTCTATGGTGACCAGGTTACTGCCGAAATCTTCGTCCATTGCGAATCCCTCCGCTTGTTTCTTACAGACATATTGTACCGCAAGACAGGCAAGAAATCAATCATCTTTTTTCCGGCTTTTATAAAATACACATGATTCGTCTGAAAAATGCAGACTATGAGCCCAAATCCTCCAATAATGTCAGCACTTCGTCCTTGCTCGAGGCGGGGAGCCCCGCGCTGAGCAGCGCCCGGTCGGCCTCGCGCAGGCTCTTTACGGCTATGTCCGTCATGGTCATGGGCGAGCGTTCACCTGC
This sequence comes from uncultured Oscillospiraceae bacterium, assembly GCA_944387825.1. Taxonomy (GTDB): domain Bacteria; phylum Bacillota; class Clostridia; order Oscillospirales; family Oscillospiraceae; genus Scatomorpha. Next base: position 765 of record CALXGL010000159.1, read on the forward strand.
GGCGAACACGGCGACACAGCCGTCATACTCGCGCAGTATGAACTCCGCATCCTCCATGGTCTCGGGCCAGATAAGGCTGCCCTCCGCCTCGCTGCCGGCGGCGTCGGCGCCGGCGTCGCCGGTGATGCCGCCTATAGCCGCGGCGGCGCTGAATACGGCCGCTATGGCGAGCACGCCGGTACCAGCCAGTTTCATCCACGTCTTCATTATATGGCCTCCTTTCCCTTTGATTATTCCACCCGGAGCGGGAAAAAATACTCGCCGGGTGTGAAATGCGCAGAAAAAGGGGGGGACAATAATTAATAATTTATATATCTCTTTTCGACGGAATATGATATAATACTAGGTTAGAATGGTTTGAGTGCGGTTCGTATCCGGCCGCATGCACGGAGGTGCGCAATGCCCAAAAATAAAAAACTTGATAAAGCGGGGCGGGCCGCCCGCACTGCCGGCGGAGTTATCGGCGGAGCGGTGAGCCTGACGCTTAAGATAATATTGACGGTCGTCCTGGTGTTCCTGACGACGGCGCTGCTTTTCATGTGCATTTTTGCGTTTTACGTCAAGACAACGCTCGTGGAGGAGATAGACATCTCGCTCGACGACTTTTCCCTTTCGGAGTCCAGTACGGTCTACGACAACTCCGGCGGCGTGCTGGCGACGCTCTCCGGCAGCGAGAACCGCATCTGGGTGGACTATGAGGACATACCCAAGGACCTGGAGCACGCGCTGGTGGCCATAGAGGACAAGCGCTTTTATGAGCACAAGGGCGTGGACTGGTACCGTACCGTCGGCGCTGTGTTCAGCATGTTCCTGAGCATGGACAGCACCTTCGGCGGCTCCACGATAACCCAGCAGCTCATAAAGAACCTGACCGGCGACAACGAGGTTACGGTACAGCGAAAGCTGGTTGAGATTTTCCGGGCGCTGGAGTTCGAGAAGAAATACGACAAAGAGGAAATAATCGAGTGGTATCTCAACGCTGTCTATTTCGGCGAGGGCTGCAACGGCATTTATACTGCGTCCCAGACCTACTTCGGCAAGGAGCCGAGCGAACTGAGCCTGGCGGAATGCGCCTCGCTCGTGGGAATAGTAAACCTTCCTACCTATTACAGCCCCTATTACAGCGTTGAGAACAACAAGGAGCGGCAGGAGACCGTGCTGCGCGAAATGTACGAACAGGGCTATATAAGCTATGACGAGTACACCAGCGCGAAAAATGAGGAGCTTGTGTTCCAGCGCAGCGAGACCGAGGTCGCGACGCAGGAGATATATCCCTACTACGTTGAAGCCGTAATAGACGACGTGATATCCGACCTCATGGAAGTGCGCGGAGTAAACTACGAGACGGCCGAAAAGCTGCTCTATTCCGGCGGATACAAGATTTATACCTGCTGCGATTCCCGCATACAGAGCATTGTCGATACGGTCTATGAAAACCCGGACAACTTCCCGAGCTATTACAGCAGCTCCGGGCAGCAGCTGCAGAGCGCCATTGTGATAATGGACCCGCATACGGGCAACATAGTCGCCATGTCCGGCGGCGTGGGCGAGAAGAACGGCAACCTTGTTCTCAACCGCGCGACGGATTCCCTCCGCCCGCCCGGAAGCTCCATCAAGCCTCTCTCAATTTACGCTCCGGCGCTGGACCTCGGCATTATCACGCAGAACACGCTTGTCAATGACGCTTCGCCGGAGTCCGGAGAGGTGACGCCGGAACACTTCAGCTTCTATCCGCGCAACTCGGACTGGCGGTATGAGGGCATCATAACCGTCCGCTACGCCCTCGCCAAGAGTAAAAACACCGTAGCCGTGCAGATTCTTGACAAGCTGGGCATAGAGACGAGCTTCAGCTACCTGAAAAATAATTTCGGGCTCACGAGCCTGGTGGACGCGGACTACAATCCCTCGCCTCTGGCCATGGGACAGCTGACAAACGGAGCGAGCGTGCGCGAAATGGCCCAGGCCTACTGTGTGTTCGCAAACGACGGAATTTTCTCCAAGTCCCGCACCTATTCGCAGGTGCTTGACGCCGGCGGCAATATTGTGCTGGATAACCCCGTGGAGCAGCGGCAGGCCATACGCCCGAATACTGCCTATAATATGGTGGACATGATGATTGGCTCCGTTACAAGCGGCACAAGCGCCGGAGCGGGCTTTTACGGCATGGAGGTTGCTGGCAAAACCGGCTCCTCCGGCGATTACCTGGACCGCTGGTTCGCCGGCATGACCCCGTATTATGTGGGCGTGGTCTGGACGGGCTTCGACATACCCAAGACGAACGAGCAGATAAAGGGCACGAACCCCGCGATAAGCGTCTGGCGGAGTATTATGCAGCAGGTCCATGAGGGACTTGAGTACAAGACCTTTACCAACCCGACAAGCATCGGCGAGGATACGCAGATTTTCGGCGACCTCACCAGCCCGACGCCGTCCCCGACGCCTACGCCTACCCCCACTCCGTCGGCCACGCCGGAGCAGACGGCGACGGAACCGCCGGCAGCGACGCTTCCGCCGGATGACGAGCCAATCATTCCGACTGACCCCGTGGGCCTGGCCGCGTAAAAGTTACAAAGCGTTACCGGATTCCTTATCCGATTTTCAGCCCGATTATCCCCACAATACCCTTATATTTCAGAGCTTTATCCCACGTTTTGGGCCGGAGCCTAAACTCCGGCCCAAAGTTTTCAACGAAAAAGGTTGACAAAAAAGAAAATATGAGTTACAATTCGGTTACACTATTCGTAACCGAATTGTAACCGGACGATGGAGGTGTGAAGATGGCAGCCAGCAAAGAGCTTGTTTACAAGGGGCATCCGCTCCGCCGCAAGGACAACATAATCTACTTCGGCAGCATGGCCGACAAGTATATCATCATGATACAGATACTTGAGACAAAGAAGGTAGAAGACCTCGATGTCGCAACGAAGGTCTCCGTGCAGCTTCAGCTTACGGACCCCGAGCTCAAGAGCCGCGACCGCGTGGTTAAGAAGAGCGAGAAGGGCAGCCTGTACGCCGCTATGGATGTGGCGGCCGTGTGGCTGGACAGGGCGCTCGCGTCCAAGTAAGAGAAAACAAGGGATAAAGCAAAGGGTAAGGATAAAGATATGACCAAGGGAAAAATACTTCGCACAGTTACTGCGGCGGCTTTGAGCTGCTGCATGCTGATAGGCGCCGCGGCGGCCGACTGCATCGGCGGCGCCGCCACGACTACCGCCGTAAACCTGCGTTCCGGCGCGGGCACGGACAACTCCATACTTTTCACGGCGGCCGAAGGCACGGCCATGATTGTGGAGTCCGGCCCGACGGACGGCTGGTGCCGCGTGTACGTAAACGGCACCTGGGGCTATATGTCCGCCGATTATCTCAGCACGGCTGAGACAATGGACGTAAGCGCCTCCGGCTGGGTGGACGGCACGGAAGTGCGCATGCGCGCCGGGGCGGGAACCGACACCGAGATACTGCGCGTCACCACCTACGGCGAGCAGGTTGAAATAACCGGCGTGGCGGGCAACTGGTACCGCGTGAACGCCGGCGGCGTCAGCGGCTACATCCGCAGCGACTATGTCGAGCTGGGCAGCTATTCCGGCGAAACCAGCGCCCCTCCGGCCAGCAGCTCAATAGGAGAGCAGATTGTGGCTTTTGCAAAGCAGTACATGGGCACGCCCTATGTCTGGGGCGGAGCGTCCCCCTCCGTGGGCTTTGACTGCTCCGGCTTTGTGAGCTATGTATTCAAAAGCCTTGGTTATCAGACCAACCGCGTCGCCCGCGACATATACCGCAACGGCGTCGAAGTTGACAAGAGCGAGCTGCAGCCCGGGGACGCCGTGTTCTTCGCCAGCAGCAGCGAGTCAATCGGACACGTTGGCATCTACATAGGCGACGGCGAGTTTATCCACTCCAGCTCCGGCGCGGGCTACGTCACCATCAACGGCCTTGACGAGAGCTATTACACCAGAATGTACGTTGGCGCACGCCGCATTGCGTACTGAGCGCAGTTAAATATCCAGGCGGCGCCTGCTTTGGCAGGCGCCGCTTTCTGTATGCGGAAATATGGCTTGCCTATCGGCGGATAAAGAGGTACAATAAATGAAAGGGACAAATATACACGCATTTTAGCAGAAAAAGGAGAAAAATATGCTCAAGATAAGCGAAGAGGAAAAGAAGGCGCTGAAGGGCCGCGGCATCATCATGACGAACGACGGCGAGCACTTTGTGGCGCGCGTAGTCTCCAGCAACGGCGTGTTCACCGCGGAGCAGCTGCGCGCGCTCACCGACGCCGCGGAGAAGTACGGCGACGGCCGCGTCACGCTGACCGTGCGCCTCACGATTGAGATTCAGGGCATCAGCTACGAGAACATAGAGCCGCTCGTCGCGGCGGTGGAGGCCTGCGGCCTCGTCACCGGCGGCACGGGCAGCGTGGTGCGCCCGATCGTCGCCTGCAAGGGCACGGTCTGCGTCCACGGCCTGGAGGACACGCAGGAGTTCGCCGACGAGCTCTTCCGCGAGTTCTACCTCGGCTGGCACAGCGTGAAGCTGCCGCACAAGTTCAAGATAGCCGTCGGCGGCTGTCCCAATAACTGCGTCAAGCCCGCGCTGCACGACTTCGGCATGTACGGCCAGAGCGTGCCCGAGCTGCACGCCG
>CALXGL010000160.1 GCA_944387825.1 uncultured Oscillospiraceae bacterium
CTCTCGCGGAGCGGAGTGTGAAAAATGCACCAGTCCGAAGACTGGTGCATTTCTTTGCGCGCAGCGAAGCGCCGGTCGCCATCGGCCGCTTGCGGCCGGGGGACCCTGTTGGCTAAAACGGCCGTCGAGGCCTTTTTACGCCATTTTATAGCTTCCCTTCAGCTCCACGGCGCGGTTGAAGACCGGGCGCTCCGGCGTGGAGTCCTTGTCGCGGGCGAAATAGCCCTCGCGCAGGAACTGGAAGTGCGTGCCGCTCGCCTCGTCGGCGAGCATCTTTTCCACCTTGCAGCCCGTGAGGATTTCAAGGCTCGCGGGGTTGAGGCACTCAATGAAGTCCTTGCCGGCGGCGTCGGGCTCCGGGTCGGAGAAGAGGTTGGAGTACAGCCGCACCTCGGCGTCGGCGCAGTTGCCGGCGTCCACCCAGTGGAGCGTCGCGCCCTTGACCTTGCGCCCGTCGGCCGGGTCGCCTCCGCGGCTGGCGGGATCGTACTCGCAGAGCACCTCGACGACCTCGCCGTTCTCGTCCTTGACGAAACCGGCGCAGCGCACGAGGTAGGCGCCTTTCAGGCGGCACTCGAGACCGCAGCTCTCGCCGTCCTCGCCGGGGCAGAGACGCTTATACTTGGGCGCGCGGTGCTCCATGAAGTCCTCGCGCTCGATGTAGAGGTTGCGCGAGAAGCTGACCATACGGGTCCCCGCCTCAGGGTCGTTGGGGTTGTTCTCAACCTCTATGAGCTCGCTCTTGCCCTCGGGATAGTTGACGACTGTGAGCTTGAGCGGGCGGAGTACGGCCATGGCGCGCTGGGCGTGGGCGTTGAGGTCGTCGCGCAGGCAGCTCTCCAAAAGCGCATATTCGGCGGTGGAGTTTACCTTGGCGACGCCGACGCGGGTGATGAACTCGCGTATCGAGGCGGGGGTGTAGCCGCGGCGGCGCAGGCCGCAGAGCGTCGGCATGCGCGGGTCATCCCAGCCGGAGACGTAGCCCTCCTCGACCAGCTTCCTGAGCTTGCGCTTGCTCATGACGGTGTAGTTTATCCCCAGGCGCGCGAACTCTATCTGGCGCGGCCTGTTGGGCACGGAGACGTTGTTGACCACCCAGTCGTACAGCGGCCTGTGCGCCTCGAACTCCAGCGAGCACAGCGAGTGGGTAATGCCCTCAAGCGCGTCCTGTATCGGGTGCGCAAAGTCGTACATGGGGTATATGCACCACTTGTTGCCCTGGCGGTGGTGCTCAAAGTGGCGTATGCGGTATATGACAGGGTCGCGCATATTGAAGTTGCCGCTCGCGAGGTCTATCTTCGCGCGCAGGGTGTACTTGTTGTCCGGGAATTCGCCGGCCCTCATGCGGCGAAAGAGGTCGAGGTTTTCCTCGACCGGCCGGTCGCGCCAGGGGCTGCGCGCGGGGGTGTTGGTATCGCCGCGGTACTCGCGGAACTGCTCCGGCGTGAGCTCGCAGACGTAGGCGAGGCCCTTTTTAATGAGCTCCTCGGCGTACTCGTAGGTCTGCTCGAAGTAGTCCGAGCCGTAGAAGAACCTGTCGCCCCAGTCGAAGCCCAGCCAGTGTATGTCCTCCTTTATCGCATCGACGTACTCCGTGTCCTCCTTGGCGGGGTTGGTATCGTCCATGCGCAGGTTGCAGATGCCGCCGAAGCGCTCGGCCGTGCCGAAGTCTATTACGAGCGCCTTGCAGTGGCCTATATGCAGATAGCCGTTGGGCTCGGGCGGGAAGCGGGTGTGCACCTGCCTGCCCTCAAAGCGGCCGCCGGGCGCGGTGTCCTCGGCGACGAACTGCTCTATAAAGTTACGGGAAGTTTCCTCCATAGCGTTCACCCTTTTATTTAAGTTACCGACATATTATAACTTATATTTCTCGGGTTTACAACGTCTATTTTGCGTATTATAATAGCTGTAAATTCAAGCTTACCGGAGGCCTTTATGGACGAGATATTTGACCTCATAATAATAGGTTCGGGACCGGCCGGAGTTTCGGCGGCCTTAACGGCCAGGCACCGAGGCAAAACGGCTCTCATAGTCACCACCGCTCCGGAGGATTCCCCCCTCTGCAAGGCTGAGCACGTGGACAATTACCCCGGCTTCCACAACGCCACGGGCCGCGAGCTGGTGGACGCCTTTGTCAGCCACGCCGAAGCTTCCGGCGCAAAGCTCGTGCGCGGCCGCGCGCTGGCCGTGGCAGATATGGGCGGCGTCTTCGGCGTCAGCGTGGGCAGCGACTTTTTCCAGGGCCGCTCCGTTGTGCTGGCCGGAGGGCTCACAAGGGCCAAGCCCTATCCCGGAGAGGACACCTTCCTGGGCCGCGGCGTCAGCTATTGCGCCACCTGCGACGGTATGCTCTACAGGAAAAAGCGCATCGCCGTCATAGGTCTCTCCGCCGATGCGCCGGAGGAGGCCGCGTTCCTGCGTCAAATTGGCTGTGAGGTCGAGTATTTTGACGCCGGCCGCGCAAAGAAATACGAGATTTCCGGCGGCAGCCGGGTCGAATCCCTGACCGCCGACGGACAGGTTTACCCCGTGGAAGGCGTTTTCATCTTCCGTTCCGGCGTAAGTCCGGCTTCTCTGCTGCCCGGGCTTGAAACAGACGGCGGACACATAGTTGTAAACCGTGATATGGAGACGAATTTCCCGGGCGTGTTCGCCGCCGGCGACGTCACAGGCGCGCCGTATCAGGTCGCCGCAGCTGTGGGCGAGGGCAACATTGCCGGCCTTTCCGCCTGCAAATACGTAGAAAACAAAGCAAAGGAGAAATAAAAATGGCAGTCACCCATCTCACCAAAGAAACCTTTGAGGCCGCAACGGCCACCGGCAAGGTTGTAGTCGATTTCTGGGCCACCTGGTGCGGCCCCTGCCGTATGCAGGCGCCCATCCTCGACCAGTTTGCCGAGGCCCATCAGGACGTCTCCGTGTGCAAGGTTGACGTCGATGAACAGCCAGAGCTGGCAGCCCGCTACGGCATCATGAACATCCCGACCCTGCTGTTTTTCCACGACGGCAAACTCGTAAACAAGGCCGTCGGCGTACAGTCGCTGGCCCAGCTTCAATCCGCAATGGGCGTGTAAACGTAATAGAAGAGACCGCTTAGGCGGTCTCTTCTATTACGCAAAAACCTCCGGACTGGAGGGAGTCCGGAGGCCGGACACGGCGCGCCCAGCAGGTGGGAAACGCCGGAGTCCACAAACTGTTTCCGGTTGAGGCCCGCATGGGGGCGCGCAGACGCCCGCCTTTGGAAATGCCGGGTGTCCATACTGCGTCAGTCAGAGAAAAACCGGAATACGCAGCTTATTTCAACGCCCGCGCACAGAGCTCTCTGCACCTCAAACCGTTGTATAATAATTTCCTCATATGGAATATAGTCCCCTAAGCTTGTGACACATTGGTCATAGTCCGGCTTCATGTTTCGCTTTCCTTTGTGCAACAATAATATCAGACTCTTTGGCACTGGTCAACCCAATTTCACATTTTCTGCCTTTTGCACAGAAACCTGCCCCGCATTTTCACTACATTATCGTTGCTTTAAATTAAATCATTAAACTCAAATGACGGTCAG
>CALXGL010000161.1 GCA_944387825.1 uncultured Oscillospiraceae bacterium
AGCTGAGGCAGTATATCACCATCGCCGTGAGCTGCCCCGTGAAGACCGCGAGGCCGTAGCCGAGGACGAAGATAAGCAGCCCGCCGAAGCCCACGCCGTAGCTCGTGTGCATCCAGCCGTACTGGAACAGTATCACGACGGCCATGATGAGCGCGGTGGCCATCTGGTTGAGCATGCCGTGGAAGAGCACGCGCAGCGGCCTGAAGGGCCCGGCGAAGAGGAAATTCACGTCCGGCATCTTGAAGACGCTCATGCCCGTCGAGAAGCCGGAGTTGGCCGTCATGAGGAACATCAGCGCGAAGTAGCCGACGGCTATCGCGCCGAGCTGGGAGTTGGGCGCGGCGGCGCCGCCGTCACCGCCGGCGGCGCCGATGACCACGACGAAGACCAGCAGCGCGACGACAATCACGCTGTAAATGAGCTTCGCGGGCGAGCGGAAGACGCCCCTGAGCCGGTTTTTGAGCGTGGTGAGGGTGAGGTAGGCAAGGGCGCTCATGCCTGCTCACCGCCCTCGGTAATGGCGAAGAAGAGCTCCTCGAGGTCCTGCCCGCCGGCGTCGGAGGCGCGGAGCGTGGCGGCGAACTCGCCGTTCATCATGATGTGCGCCACGTCCCAGTAGTCCTCGACGGAGTCTATCATGTGCGTGGAGATGAGCACGGCGCGGCCCTCCGCGCGCAGCTCGCGGAAGATAGCCTTGAGCTCCTTTATGGCGTGCGGGTCCAGGCCGACCAGCGGCTCGTCGAATATCAGCACGTCCGGCCTGTGCACCATGGCGCAGGCGATGGAGAGCTTCTGCTGCATGCCCTTGGAGAGCTCGCGGCCGAGCTTGCCGCGCTTGTCGGCCAGCTCCAGCCGTTCGAGAAGCGCGTCGCCGTAGCCGTCGTCGTCCATGCGCCAGGCCCGGCGGATGAACTCCAGGTGCTCCGCCACGGTGAGGAGGTCATAGACCGCGGGCATTTCCGGTATGTAGCCCAGGCGGCGCTTGGCCGCGAGACTCTTGTTCGGCTCGCCCGCGATGAAGATATCGCCCTTGAAGCGCAGCAGGCCCGATATGCACTTTATTATCGTGCTCTTGCCCGCGCCGTTGGGGCCGAGCAGGACGGCGGTCTCGCCCGCGTTCACCGCGAAGCTTATGTCGCGGTTGGCCACGGTCTTGCCGTAGCTCTTAGTCACATGCTCCACGCGGAGCAGTTCGTCAGTCATGGTTTACCTCCGTAATACCTTGCGGATATGGGTCAGATTATACGCTTGTGTTGAAATTTTGGCAAGCCGGAAAGCGCTAAACCCGGCTTAATCGCGCTTTGACATTCACTGAATGTCAAAGCGGCTTCGAGTATAGCATATAATCGCCTAAATGACAAACACTAAGTGTCAAAAGGGGCGAAAATATGTATAAGAACCGAGCGCCGGAGGGCGGCAACAACATCTGCGGCGCGCGGGTGCGCGAGCTGCGGCAGGCGATGCCCGGGCGCGTATCCCAGCGCGCTGGCGGAGCGGCTTCAGATTGAGGGCCTGGATTTGGACAAGAACGCCGTCCAGAGGATTGAAAGCGGCGAGCGCTTCGTCACGGACATAGAGCTCAAGGTGCTCTCCCGCGTCCTGGGCGTCACCGCAGACGAGCTTTTAAACGCGAAAGATATACAGAATATAAGCTGAAAATTTCAACCCGGCATCAACGCCGCGCGTATTCCGCGCGGCGTTGATTTTTCAGCAAAGCAAAGGAGGCCTGCTGCTGCAGGCCTCCGTTCAATCCTGTCCGGTCAGCTCGACGACGGTCATCTCGTGGCCGGTGGCCGGTATGTATTTGCCTGTGACGTCCTCCGTGCGCAGCTTCATGCTGGAGGTGTTGACGCAGGGGTGGCAGCAGAAGTATTCCTGCCGCAGCACGTCCGAGTCAACCACCAGGCGCACGCGGCGCTCCCTGTCGTTCATCAGGCCCATGACGCTGACGGCGCCGGGCTGTATGTCCAGCAGCTCGAGCATATCCTCCTCCGGCGCGAAGGAAAGGCGCGAGACGCCCAGGAGCTTTGAGAGCTCCTTCGTGCGGAAGGGCTTGTCACCCGGCATGAGCAGCAGATAGTGCGCCGTGCGCTGCCGGTTGCAGAGGAAGAGGTTCTTGCATATCAGCACGCCCAGCACGCCGTCTATCCTCTCGCAGTCGGCCATGGTCATGGCCGGCATGTCGAAGTGGTCCGTGCGCCAGTACTCGATGCCGAGCCTGTCCAGATAGTCGTAGACGCGCACCTCGCGCGCAAGGCGGCCTGCGCAGTCGGCGGGCCGTCCGGTGAAGAGTTCCATTGTGTTGCCTCCGTTTTCGTTTTGCGTAAAATTAAAGCCCCGAGGCTATAAAGCGCCAGGGCCGCGCCTGGTCGGCCTCGCTCGCGTAGCCTATGCCGACGCGGCGGGCGGTGAGCACGGCGCAGTCCCGTTCGCGCGCGGCAAAGCGCAGCCCCTCGCAGCCGTCCACGGCGAGCCCCGTGAACTCGCCGCCTATGTCCAGCGCCCTGGTCAGCCTGCCCGGGCCTGGAAAGCCCTCGCAGGCGCGTATGAGCACGCCCTGCGGGCGGCCCTCCTCCCCCGTGACGGCGTTCAGAAGCCAGTGTACGCCGTAGCAGAGGTAGACGTAGAAGACCCCGCCGCGCATGTACAGCGGGGCGTTGCGCCGGGTGCGGCCGCGGTGGGCGTGGCAGGCCGTGTCCTCCTCGCCGCAGTAGGCCTCGGTCTCGGTAATCGTCAGCGTGCGCAGCTCCCCGCCCGGCAGGGCGCGTACTATGCGGCAGCCCACGAGCTCGGGCGCGACGTCAAGCGCGTCGCGCTCGAAGAATTCGCGCGGCAGGGCGGGCGGCGTAAGGCTCACGGCAGCTCCTTGCCGCAGTAGGGGCACTTGCGGGTCTGCAGCATGCCCCTTGTCGGCAGGCTTTCGCCGCAGTAGGGGCAGCGCCACAGCGCCTTGGGCAGCACCACCATGAACAGCGCCAGCAGCACGAGCGAGGAAATCATAAGCGGTCTGCTTTCCGTTATGAGGCCCGCCGCGACGAGCGCGAACGAAATCATGGACAGGGTCCAGCAGATTTTGGCCGCAAGGCGGGGCCTGGAGCGAAGCTTTTCCCAGAAATTCATTTTATGTACCTCCCGGGGTGGGTTTTGCGGAATTTACAGCAGCAGCGAGACGGCGCAGAACGCGAGGGCGAGCGCCATAACTGCGTTGACGGCCTTCGTGTGCCTGCGGTAGAGGCCCTCGAAGACGGAGCCGAAGAGCGCCCAGAGGCAGCAGCAGACAAAGCAGCACGCGGCCATGAGCGTCGAAATCAGCGCTATTGCAAGGGGCTCGCGGAAGTGCGGCAGCACGTAGGAGGCCATCGCCGTCAGGGCGAAGAGCACGCCCTTGACGTTTATGAACTGCATGGCAACGCCGGAGAGCACTCCCCGGTACGCGCCGCCGCCGTCAGGCGCGTCCGGACTCGAGCGCCAGACCCGCCAGGCGAGATATAATATGTAGGCCGCGCCGAGGGCGAGCAGCCAGGGCTCGGCGGCGGGCAGGAAACCGTACAGCAGCGCGCCGGCCAGCGCGGCGAGCAGGCTTACGGCGAGAAAGCCGAGGAACACGCCGGAGGAATAGCGCAGCGTGTACCTGAAGCCGCGCTGCAGCCCGCCGGACATGCTTATCATCGTGTTAGGGCCCGGCGTTATGCAGCTTACAAGCACGTATGAGAGGAAGGCCGCCCAGTCCATCTCAGCGCACGGGCACTATCTCTATCCAGTAGCCGTCCGGGTCCTCGATGAAGTAGACGCCCATTCCGGGGTTTTCGAAGCAGACGCAGCCCATCGCGTCGTGCTTCGCCTTGGCCGCGGCGAAGTCGTCCACGCGGAAGGCCAGGTGGCTCTCGTTCTCGCCGAGGTCGTAGTCCCGGTCGGCGTGCTCGCGCAGGCAGGTGAGCTCAATCTGGAAATCCGAGGCCTCGTTGGCCAGAAAAACAAGCTTGAAGGAGCCGTCCGCGGCCTCCTTTTCGCGCACGGGCTTCAGGCCCAGGGCCTCGTCGTAAAACTTCAGGCTGCGCTCCAGCTCGCGGACGTTTATATTGCAGTGGTAAAAGCGAAAAGTCATATGTACGCCTCCCGGGCTTTTTACAATAGCATAACCCGGCAGGCGCTTTTTTACAAGAGGAAAATCGCTGCGGCGCGCTCTTCAGCAGCAGCTGGGCTTATATTTCTGCTTAATCTGCTGCGTGCGCTGGGCGTTGGCCTGCTCCGGGGCGTACCAGCCCTTCTGCTGCATCTGGCGGTACAGCTCGTCCTGCATGCCCAGCTCAAAATTGAGCGCGGTGGTGAAGGCCTGGCGTACGTCGGGCGTGCTCGACTCGATGGCGCCGTGCATATAGAGGTCGCAGACGCCCTTGGCGGTGTTGAGAAGGTTCTCCATTATAAGCTTGTCGTCCATTTTCAGCCTCCTCAGACCAGGTCGTAAAAGCGGGCGTACATCTGGCTGTGCTGCTCGGAGAGCTTCTGCGCCTGCCGGCGCAGCTCCGCGTCCTGCAGCATTCCGGCCGCCTCGCGGCACTGCTGGGTCAGAAACTGCGCGTGACCCAGCGCGTCGTCGAGATAAAGGGTTTCTTTCGTGGTCATAAAATCACCTCGCGCGTATTTTTCCCCGCACAGCCGCTTTTATGCGCAGAAAAACTTTTGCTTGAGTTAACAAATAATTTGCAATTAAATTTATATAAATATCTTGACGAATTTCCGGGCGCGTGCTATACTTTATCCTGCCGCGGAGGGCCTGGCCCGCGCGGCTGAATTCAGATTATCAAGGCGGTGCCGAAATGAAAAAAACGCTGTACAGCCTCATGCTCAGCGACGACGTCGTCCGCGCTGTCGACGCGCTGGCGCACCAGCTGGGCACGAACCGCTCGAGCCTTATAAACCAGATACTCGCGGACTATGTCTCCATCACGACGCCGGAGCGGCGGATAAGCGACATCTTCCACGCCGTGGAGCAGATGCTGGCGCCCAGCCGCGAGCTGGTGCCCTTCTTCTCGCCCAACGCGCTGACCATGTCGCTCAAGTCCAGCCTCGAGTACAAGTACCGGCCCACGGTCAAGTACGAGGTGCAGCTCTTCCGCTCCACGGACGGGCCGCTCGGCGAGCTTTCCGTAGTATTCCGGACGCAGAGCGCCCCGCTCATTGAGGCGATGACGCAGTTCTTCCGCCTCTGGAAGCACACGGAGGACCGCCTGCTCGCCCCGCTGATGACCGAGAGCATAGACTACGCGCTCTACGACGGCAAGTTCGTGCGCTCGATAGCCGTGCCGCGCGGGCGCGACGTGAGCGCCGACGACGTGGCCGGCGCGCTCTCCGACTATATCAAGCTCTTCGACCGGCTCATGAAGGGCTGGCTCTCCGGGCGCTACGACGCGAACGACGTGCAGAGCGAATATTACAGGGACCTCGCCGGAAGGCAGATCTACATTTAAAGCAAGGTGTCATATATGAACGCTGAAAAATACACGAAAAAGACAATTGAAACCATAAACACAGCGCAGGCCATGGCGCAGGAGAACGGCAACTCGTACCTCACCGCCGAGCACCTGCTCTACGCCCTGATTGACCAGGACGGCGGCCTCATTGGCTCGCTGCTGGGGAAGATGGGCGTAGACTGCGACGCCGTCCTCGCCGAGCTGGACACCGAGATACGCAAGCTTCCGCGCGTCTCCGGCGGCAGCGGCGAGGTCTACGCCAGTCCGGAGCTCAATAAGATACTCCGCTTCGCAGAAAAGGCGGCGGAGAAGCTCGGCGACGCATACGTCTCCGTCGAGCACCTGATGCTGGGCGAATTTTCCGAGGGAAGCGCCGCCGTCCGGCGCATACTCTCCGACCACGGCGTCACCCGCGACGGCTTCAACCGCGAGCTCGCCAAGGTGAAGAGCGGCCCAGTCAGCAGCGACAATCCCGAGGACAGCTACGACGCCCTCGCCAAGTACGGCACAGACCTCGTGCAGCGCGCGAGGGACAATGAGCTCGACCCCGTCATAGGCCGCGACGCGGAGATACGCAACGTCGTGCGCATCCTCTCGCGCAAGACGAAGAACAACCCCGTGCTCATTGGCGAGCCGGGCGTCGGCAAGACCGCTATCGCCGAGGGCCTGGCGCAGCGCATAGTGCGCGGCGACGTCCCCGACGGGCTGCGCGACAAGACGATATTCTCCCTCGACATGGGCGCGCTTATCGCCGGCGCGAAGTACCGCGGCGAGTTTGAGGAGCGGCTCAAGGCCGTGCTCGAGGAGATAAAGAAGAGCGAGGGCGGGATAATCCTCTTCATCGACGAGCTGCACACCATTGTCGGCGCGGGCAAGACCGAGGGCAGCATGGACGCGGGCAACCTGCTCAAGCCCATGCTCGCGCGAGGCGAGCTCCACTGCATCGGCGCGACGACGCTCGACGAATACCGCAAGTATATCGAGAAGGACGCCGCCCTCGAGCGCCGGTTCCAGCCCGTCATGGTGGACGAGCCGACGGTTGAGGACACGATAAGCATCCTGCGCGGCCTCAAGGAGCGCTATGAGATTTTCCACGGCGTGCGGATACACGACAACGCCCTCGTCGCTGCCGCGACGCTCTCCGACCGCTACATCACCGACCGCTTCCTGCCCGACAAGGCCATAGACCTCGTCGACGAGGCCTGCGCCATGATACGCACGGAGATAGACTCCATGCCCGCCGAGCTCGACGACA
>CALXGL010000162.1 GCA_944387825.1 uncultured Oscillospiraceae bacterium
CGCCAGGGCACCCCCAGGCGCGACGGCGTGGCCTTCGAGCTCGCCCTGCCCAACTACGTCCGCCGCGTAAGCGAGGCGTTTGGGCACGGGACGCCGGCCGGCATATGAAAACCCCCGGGGCGAAGGACCGTCCCAGGGGGGTCAATATAAAGTGCATTCGGTCAGTCAAGCAGCTGGGAAAGGCGGCCATGCGACAAAAACCGCGGTTGACGGGAGACGTGAAGCGTGGTATATTAAACACAAGAGAGACGGCCGCCCGGTGCCAGCCGGACGCGGTCATCTCCGGGTTCGGGTGAGAAATGCCGCTTCCTTGCCAGTGTCGGGGGGCGGCTATCTCTTTAGCTCGATACCAAGCCGGATAGCCGCGATAATAAGCATAAGTAATGCGATGGTATCATTCGCGCTCATCGGCTTCACTTTCTTGCTTCCGCCGGAGGATGGCCCCGCCTCTCTTGCTTGTCTGCATGATAGCACATACTCGCTAAGTGCGCCAATATCGTTTTTCGGCTTTGCAGGATTGCATAGTTTTGATCATGAAATTTTGCGTAAAATGTCCGCAAACTTCGGAATTTCTTTTATTTCACTTTTGGCAATATATACTGCCGGCGCAGGAGGTGAACGGTGAAAAAACGAATGACGGCTATACTGATTGCGGCGCTGGTGCTTCTGGCGCTTCTGGCGTGGGTGGTATGGGCAAACGGCGCCCCCGTGCTTACAAGATACGGCGTTTCGGACGATGAAATCCCCGAGGCGTTCGACGGCTTTAAAATTGCGCAGATTTCCGACCTGCACAACGCTGTTTTCGGCGAGGGAAACTCAAAGCTGCTCAAAATACTCGCCGGCGCGGAACCCGACATAATTGTAATAACCGGAGATCTCATAGATTCGCGTCATACGGATACAGGCGCCGCGCTGAGCTTCGTGAGAGCTGCGGCGGAGCTTGCGCCTGTGTATTATGTCACGGGCAACCATGAGTCGCGCATGGACTTCGGCTCGATTGAGCCGGAGCTGGAGGCCGCCGGAGCCGTCCTGCTGAGAAACAGGTCTGTGCGCATAGAGCGAGGCGGGGAATATATTGAACTTGCGGGGATAGACGACCCGTCGTTTCTGGGCGCTGACGGCAGCGCGAAGTCCCGGGCGGCTTCGGAGCTGGAGCGGCTCTCTGTCGATGGGGCATACCTCGTCCTGCTTGCCCACAGGCCGGAGCTTATAGAGACTTATGCCGAATACGGTGCTGACCTCGTGCTTTCCGGCCACGCCCATGGAGGACAGATAAGGCTGCCCGGCCTGGGCGGGCTTTACGCCCCCGGTCAGGGCTTCCTTCCGGAATACGACGCCGGGCTCTACAGCTTGGGGGATACAAGCCTTGTTGTTTCGCGCGGCCTTGGCAACAGCCTGTTTCCACTGCGCATAAACAACAGGCCGGAAGTGGTGCTTGCCGAACTGAACCATGCAGCGGGTTGAAACCCTACACCTAATAGATAATATATTAACACAAAAACCGGGGTATCGTCTATTGACAGCCCTGGTTTTGTAGGTTATAATCTATAAAAACAAAGTGCGCTTCTTGCTAATATTATGACAATATGCCTCAATAAGCTCGCGCAACGCAGGCATTTTAATTTTGAAGAATTATGTCTGACAAATAGACAAGATGATAAACTGAAAAAGGGAGGTAAGACTGCGGCAATATCCTGGACGGCAGAGCAGAGAGACAAACGAAAGGGGAATATCAATGAAAAACAAAAGAACAAAGTATTTTCTTGCCGTAATTTCATTGGGACTGGTTTACGGCACCATGTTCAATCTTCCGTACATGAAATACATATTCTATGACGCGATGATTGAAGCTATGGGCTGCACCAACGCGCAGCTGGGGCTGCTCGTCAGCGTGTATACGATAATAAGCTGCATCGGCCTGCTGCCCGGTGGCTGGATAGCGGACCGGTATCAGACCAAGGGCATAATTGTTGTTTCCGCATATCTGCAGGGCGCGGTCAGCATCTTCTTCGCCTTTACGATGCACAGCTATGTCTGCGCGATGATAACCTGGATAATCTCCGGCTTCGCGGGCGTGACCGCGTTCTTCGCCGCCATACTCAAGGCAGTGTCGATGGTGGGCGGAGAGGATGAGCAGGGCCGGACCTATGGCTACTATGAGGCGTTCTGCGGCATTTCCGCGGCGATTACCAATGCCGTCGCGCTGGCGGTTTTTGCCGGCTTTGACGACTCCGTGTCCGCGCTGAAATGGGCCGTCATAGTGATGGGCGTCATGAGCATCATAGGCGGCATCCTTGTACAGCTGTTCTTCGACCAGAAGACGACCGAGGTCCACTATGCCAAAGCAGCGCACAACAAGGCCAGCATAAAAGAGACCATGAAGGTCTTCAAAATGCCGAAATTCTATTTCTCCTGCATTATAGTGTTCTGCGCTTACGGCTTCTACACCTGCCAGAGCTTCATCACGCCGTATTTTACAAGCGTACTGGGGGCAACCGTAACGTTCGCGGGCTTTCTTTCCATACTGAAGCAGTATGCGCTCAAGTTCATAGGCGGCCCCGTTGGCGGCTGGGCGGCGGACAAGCTCAAATCCGTATCAAAGTTCCAGATTATCGCCTTTATATTGATGTTCGCCATAATCCTGTACATAGCGAACGTCAAGGGCGGAGCCGAGCTGATAACCCCGCTGACCATCGTGACGCTGGTCCTAGCAACAATCTGCTTCATGTCGCGCGGCACCATGTGGGCGTCCATAGACGAGGCGGGCGTGCCCAAGGAAATATCCGGCACGGCAATTGCCGTCGCCTCTATTATCGGCTTCAACATGCCGGACCTTATTCTGCCCACGCTCATAGGCAGCTGGCTTGACAAGTACGGCAACGACGCATACGGCCGCGTGTTCACGCTCCTCGGAGCCATGTGCGTGGTGGGCGTCCTGGCCTCTGTAGCCATGCTGGCGGCAAAGAGGCGAGAGGCGAAGAAGGCCGCCGACGCGGCCTGACGGGACAGAACTGGAGGCATCCGAAATGATTAAAATTAATCAGGCCGGCTGTAAGGGCTGCGGACTCTGCGTAAGCGTCTGCAGGAAAGACGCCCTGAGGCTGAGCGAAAACATGAACAAACAGGGCTACTATTACGCGGAAGCGGACCAGGAGAAATGCATCTCCTGCGGCATGTGCTATCAGATGTGTCCGGACTGCTGCATAGAGCTGAGCGATTGAGAGGCGGTTGCTATGGAAAAAGTTTTGATGAAGGGCAACGAGGCCCTGGCCGAAGCGGCCATCCGCTCCGGCTGCAGGTTCTACAGCGGTTACCCCATAACGCCGCAGACCGAGATATTGGAGTATATGTCCTGGCGTATGCCGGAGGTGGGAGGCACATTTGTGCAGACGGAATCCGAGCTGGCCGGAATAAATATGCTCTACGGAGGTACAGCCGCGGGCATAAGGGCGATGACCAGCTCCTCCGGACCGGGCTTCGCGCTGCTGCAGGAGGGCATATCGTACCTCTGCGCCGCTGATTTGCCGGCCGTACTGGTCAACGTTATGCGCATAGGCAACGGCTTGGGCGACATAGCCCAGGGGCAGGGCGATTACTGGGCCCTGACCCGCGGCGGCGGAAACGGTGACTACCGCACCATCGTACTCGCACCCAACTCCGTGCAGGAGGGCATGAACCTTGTGGCGCTCGCCTTTGAGCTTTCGGAGAAGTACCTGCATCCGGTCATAATCGGCTCCGACGCCGCCATAGGCCAGATGATGGAGGAAGTAGAACTGCCGGAGATGCACGAGCACGACATAGACGCCTATGAGTGGTCCGTAAAAGGGACCAGGGCCGGCGACGCGCACAAGGTTGTGAGCAACGTGTGCTTCTACGGGCACAAGGACTATGAGGACTATCTCTGGAACAAGTATAAAACCATAGAGGAGAACGAGCAGCGCTGGGAAAGCTATATGACGGAGGACGCCGAGGTGGTCTGCGTCGCCTTCGGCATCAGCTCGCGCATATGCAAGGAGGCCGTCAGGGTGGCCAGGGCCCGCGGAGTGCTGCTTGGGCTGATACGGCCAATTACACTCTGGCCCTTCCCCGTCAAGGCCTTCAGGCAGCTGGGGGCGGGCGTGAAAAGCCTGCTCTGCGTAGAGATGAACATCCTTGGACAGATGGTTGAAGACGTGAAAGCGGCCGTTGAGTACAGGCTGCCCGTCGAATCTTTCCGCACTTTCTTCGACGTGCCGGATTCCGAGGATATAGCAGAGCGTGCGGCGGCCATAATCAGCGCAGGGGAGGGACGGAAATGAATCTAAAAGCACCGGCAAGCGTTATAAATCCGGGCGGCTCCTTCTGCCCCGGGTGTTCCCACGGCGTTGTGGACAGGCTCGTGGCCGAGGCGGTTGAGGCACTGGGCATGCAGGAGCGCTTTATTGCCACGGTGGACGTGGCCTGCGGCGCCTGGAGCATGGATAACTGGAACTTTGACACGGTTATGT
>CALXGL010000163.1 GCA_944387825.1 uncultured Oscillospiraceae bacterium
CCAGGGCCACATGGACATGGTGTGCGTCAAAGCCCCGGGAAGCCGGCACGATTTCACGAAGGATCCCCTGGACTTGTACATCGAAGACGGATGGCTCAGGGCCAGGGATACCTCGCTGGGCGGCGACGACGGGGTCGGATGCGCGTATATGCTCTCAATTCTGGAAAGCGATACGATAGCCCATCCTCCGCTTGAATGCGCGTTCACCGTGCAGGAGGAGGTGGGCTGCAACGGCGCGGCCAACCTGAAGGCGGAGTATTTCAGCGCAAAGCGGATGATAGGCCTTGACGATGTGGGCGGCGGCACCAGTTATGTGACCACAGCCGGGAGCCAGGTCCTGCAGCTCACGCGAAAGGTGAGCTGGGAACACGGCGAGAGGCCGGCTTACCGCCTGCACATACACGGCTTGCTCGGCGGCCACAGCGGAGTGGACATAGACAAGGAGCGCGGCAGCGCCATAAAAATCGCGGCGCAAACGCTCTTCGCTCTTTCGAAAGAGGGCAGCGTGCGCCTGGCGGACGTCAATATGGGCGATGCCGGCAATGTCATACCCAGCAACGGCACGGTCGTCTTCACCGCGTCCATGCCCGGGGAAGAGGTCTTTTCCGCCGTCGGCAAATGGCTCGAAACCTTCCGGGCCCATCTTCAGTGGAGCGATCCCGGCCTTCAGATGGATTTGACCGAGTGCAGCACAGACAAAGTGATGAGCGAAGACGACAGCAGGGAGCTTATATCCTTCGTGCGCTTCCTGCCGGACGGCTTCTTCCACCGAAGCATGCGCTTCGAAGGGCTGACAACGGTGTCAAGCAATCTGGGAACCTGGAAGGTCGACGGGGACACCGTCTCTTTCGAGTGCAACTCCCGCAGCTCTCTGGAGTCCTATATCGACATGCTGGAGGAGGAACAGCAGTTCCTCTGCGGCGTGTTCCGCATACAGCGGCGCGAAACGGGCCGGGTCGCGGGCTTCGATTATATTGAGAATTCGCCCATCCGCGCCGCGGTAGACAAGGCTTTCCATGAGGTGACGGGCCGGCACATCGAGGAGCTTTTCGTCCACGGCGGCATAGAGGCCGGATATCTGACGCGCCTGATTCCGAACCTGGACGTCGTCACAATAGGCCCGCTGGTGCCGGACGAGCACACAATAAACGAGCGGCTGAATCTCAAGTCCTTCGACGAAGTGTGGCAGACGCTTGTCAAAACGTTAGCGGCGCTTTAAGGCGTTTCTAAAATTTACTAGTAGAGGGGATAAGAATGAACACTGAAAAGAGAAAGTTTTCCGGGTACACGCAAGTCGTTTTGGCGGCAATAGTCACGTTCACCTGCGGCATGAGCTACGGCGCCTACGGTATGCTGATTGTGCCCTTGGCGGAGCGCCTGGGCTGCAGCATCACGGCGGCCGGAGTGCCCGCCACCGTTGAGACAATAGCCGCCTTTGTGGCCGGCCTGCTCGGCGGCGGCGCTTTGATAAAAAAGTGGACTGCCCGCCGCTGTATGCTCATAGGCGCCATTATAGCCTGTCTGTTCGTATCCGCCTACGCCTATCTTCCCTCGCTCTTCCTTCTCTGCCTGTGGGAGGCCGTGACCGGCGCCTCTATGGCCATAGGTTACAGCACCGGCATGAGCGCATTCATAAAGGAGTGGTTCATAGAGCGGCGCGAGTCCGTTGTGGGCGTCGCCATAGCCTGCATCGGCTTCGGCGCGGCGGCAGGCTCCTGGATGTTCGGCAAACTGGACACGACCTTTGGGCGGAACGTGACATGCATCGCTTTCGCGGCCCTGGGCATCCTGTGCATACTCATCTATCTCTTCGCGCTGCGAAACCCCGAACAGATTGGCCAGAAGCCGCTGGGCTGGGAGAAGGCCGAGGCGCTGGCGGCGCAGGAGGGAAAGGCCAATTCCACGGACTTCGGCGTGGAGTATAAAGAGGCCCTTAAGTCCCCCTCGCTCTATCTCATCCTCGGCTCCTGCCTGCTCTGGGCGCTGGCTATGATAGCTTCCCCTTACCTCGCTACCATTCTGATGACCAACGGCATCGAGGAGATGCCCGCCGCCAATTACGCCACGATAAACAACCTGTCCATGGCCGTCATGTCCATCGTCGTCGGCGTCCTCACATCCAAGCTCGGCCCTAAATCCTACGTTATTGTCGCCTTCGGGGCCGGCATAATCGGCCTCGCCCTCCTGTGGGGCTGGCTGGAGCTTTCCGGCGGCGGCGTCCTGCTGCTCCCGGCCTCCGTGCTGGTCGGCTGCGGCTATGTGGTCGGCACGACCTACGGCCCCATGGTTACCACAAAGGTGTTCGGCAACAAAGCCTTCGACAATATAATTCCGCTTGTATTCGGCATGCGCTGCGTCGGTCTGGGCGTCGGCGTGCTGGTCCTGCCCACCATGGCGGAAAAAAGCGGCTGGACCATGCCCCTGCTCCTCGCCATAATCATGATGGCCGCGGCCATGATAATGGGCCTCTTCGCCATGAAGCTTTCTCCCATGAAGAAGCTTCACAAAAACGACCGGGATTTGGACCGCTGAAAAAGGAGGATTCACACTTATGAGCGAACTCGTTCTCAAGAACTGCCGCCTTGTAAAAGGCCTGGTCGAGGGTTACTCCGGCGACTTCGCCGACATTTACATCAAGGGCGACAGGATATGCGAAATAAGGCCCGTCGGCTATGACTTCGGGGAAAAGCCGTTCCTGGACGTGAATCGTCAAACCCTTCTCCCGGGCCTCATTGACCTGCACATGCACCTGATGTTTGTAAACCAGGACTACCCGGCCATGCTTCAGCGCACGCCCTACGAATACCTGCTGGACTGCCTGGACGCCGCGAAAATCTTCCTCCGTCAGGGTTACACCACCATACGTGACTGCGGCTGTGAGAAGGGCTCGAACGCCGCCGTCCGCGACGCGGTCAACGCAGGACGCGTACCCGGCCCTCGCATTATCACAAGCGGCCACTGCGTGACGCCCACCGAGAGGGGCAACAGCTGCTTCGGCGCATTGTACAAGGTCTTTGATAAGCCCGGAGACGCCATGC
>CALXGL010000164.1 GCA_944387825.1 uncultured Oscillospiraceae bacterium
AGGTTCAGCACTATGTTGACCACAAGTACGGTTTTGGCCTTTTTCTCGTTCGTATGACGCCATTTTCCTATGAAAATACCGTTTATATAGTTAATAGTAATACTTACAAGCATCAACAGGATATATACCGGCTCTCCCCAGCCGTAAAATATCATGTTGGCTACGAACAGTATTGGGTTCCTCCACTTGACCGGGGAGATGTAGTAAAGAAACAGCACCACCGGCAAATAGATGAACATGAAGAGTATACTGGAAAAGACCACTGGCAGTCCTCCTTATTTCTGTATATCTCAGGCAAACAGGGCGTTGAAGCTGGCGGCAATATCTGCGGCATCAGCATGGCAGACCAGCATGACATAAGCGCCGTTAACGCAAATCTGCGCGCCGCCCCACTGCTCTATGGTCTCGGGATACCAGGCCCCGCCGTCCATCTGCGTCTGCTTGCGGGTCTCAAAAATGGCCTTCACGGCCGCGGCGTCAGTCTCGCTTGCACACTCGACGAGAACTATCTCATTGGCGGAGGCCGTAATCATGGGCATCTTGGCTATGAGCTGCTTGGTGGAAATGGCCGTGAGTCCGGGATAGTAGCTGTCCAGCATGACGGAATCCATGTCCATGAGGCTCGCAAACTCAAACTTGGAGGTGAGGCTGTTGAAGAAGGCGGTGAGGTCTACGCTGTCGCCTCCGGGCTCCTCGCTGGGTTCGGCAGAAGCCTCAGGAGTGGCTTCGGGCGTCGGCACCGGAGTGGGAACAGGAGTAGGAGCGGGGGAGGGAGTGGGAGGCGCCGTCGGCTCTGGAGTGGCGCTGGGAGTCGGAGGCGGAGTCGGAGTTGGGGCATGCGTAGCGGCCACGTCGCCGATTTCATCGTCGTTGGAGTTATCATCCTCGGGATTGCTGCCGCAGGCGGCGAGCGCCAGCAGCATTACAAGCGCCAGCACCAGAGCAGCGGCTCTTTTCAGGTTTTTCATCTCAATTTCTCCTTGCACTATATTATACGCCTGGGCGCTCCGCCGGAAACAGAGCGCGTTTGTCTTAG
This sequence comes from uncultured Oscillospiraceae bacterium, assembly GCA_944387825.1. Taxonomy (GTDB): domain Bacteria; phylum Bacillota; class Clostridia; order Oscillospirales; family Oscillospiraceae; genus Scatomorpha. The sequence continues at coordinate 1,037 of CALXGL010000164.1, forward strand.
ACGCAGTTATTCAGGAAATGTTCTTGCTTTTTGCAAAATTTTTTTGAAAAATTGCCACGTAATCAGTCATGTTGATTTTTGCCGTCATCAGCATTGCCGGATGGGACAAATCGGGAAAGAGGGTTGGCATCCGCAGCAACATGCAGCTCCGTGTTGTCAACATGCGTGTAAATCTGCGTAGTATTCAGATGCTCATGCCCGAGCACCTCCTGAACAGTGCGCACATCCACGCCGTTTTGAAGCATCAAAGTCGCCGCCGTGTGCCTGAGCTTGTGCGAAGAATACTGGCTCGCGTCAAGCCCGGCTTTTAAAAGCGTCTTTTTTACCATAGCGTGTACACTTGCACGGCTCATGCGCTCACGCCTGGTTGAAACAAAAAAAGCCCTGCAGTCCGGACCGGCCATAAGCTTTCGCACAGGCCTGTACGCATTTATCGCGCTTTTGCACGCGTCGTTCAGGTAAACAATGCGTTCCTTTCCGCCTTTGCCGAAAACGCGCAGATTGTCGTCTCTAACGTCGGAATCATTCAAGCCAATAAGTTCAGATATTCTCAGCCCGCAGTTAAGAAACAGACATATTATGCAATAATCTCTTTCCTTATTAATGCCATCTATGGCATTTAACAGCCGCTCGGACTCAGAGAGCGTCAAATAGCGGGGGAGAGTCTTTGCAATTTTCGGCGTGTCTAAATCCGCCACCGGGTCATGGTCAAGCTGCTTTGTTTTAACCGTAAGGTACTTATAGAAGCTTTTCAGCGTAGAAATCTTGCGCGCCCGGCTTGCGGCATTCAGGCCATATTCAGGTGAGCGGCTTTGCTCGTTCCTGACTTTATCACGCGCCAGGAAAGCGAGATAGTCGTAGACCTCGCTCAAGGTTACGGAACCCACGAAATCCAAATTGACATCGGAAATGGAGATATCATCAAGCTCCGTACCGCGCGGAACTAGTCCGCGCTCAATCTTTATATATCTGAAGAAATTGCGTAAATCCAGATAATATTCGTCCACAGTTGCGTGAGAGTGGCCTTTTATGGTCTCATGATAGGTTAAAAAATCTCGCAGGACTTTGGGTGCCTCGCTGCGGTAATCCAATTCGTTCACCTCCGGAGCCTATTTATTTTAAATGAAGTGAAGTGAAAAGGCAAGAGGAAACGTAAAAACAATTCAACAAAATAAAAATTTTGTTGAATGTAGAGGAGGTTAAATCCCAGTTCGCCATCAAAATGCCTAATTGAGATACCTGAGCCCGGAGATTCCATCTATGCCGAGGCCTGAAGCTTCGGTAAGCTCAATGCGCTTACCGCTGAATATTGCGCCGCCTGCCACGGGGTCTGCGCTGCACAGCGCCGGACCGTCCAGGTCGACCCTCGTAATTATGTTCTTTGCGCAGGCCAAATGTACTGCCGCCGTTACGCTTACTTTGGCTTCGAGCATACAGCCAATCATGCATTCCACGCCGTATATCTCCGCGGCAGCCGCTATTCTGAGCGCGTTGGATATTCCGCCGCACTTCATAAGCTTTATATTTACGAAGTCGGCAGCGTGGCGCTGCATTACCGTCAAAGCATCCTGCGGCGAAAACATACTTTCATCAGCCATTACCGGCACCGGAGAGTTAGCTGTAACAAACTCAAGCCCTTCAATATCCCTGGCTTTTACCGGCTGCTCAACCAATTCAATGTTCAGGCCTTCAGCCTGCATGTTCTCGAGAATCTGTACCGCCTGCCTCGGCTTCCAGGCCTGATTCGCGTCAATTCTGATTACAGCGTCGGGCGCCGCTTTTCTGACGGCGCTCAGTCGCTCCAAATCCAGGGACGGATTTTCGCCAACCTTGATTTTGAGCGTGCTGTAGCCCTTGCGAACCGCGTCTTCAGTGTCCTTCGCCATGGTTTCCGGGTCGTTGACGCTTATGGTAATATCGGTTTCCAGATGATTAATTCCGCCGCCCAGCAGCCTGTAAAGCGGAAGGCCGCAGCTTTGAGCATATAAATCCCAAACCGCTATTTCTACGGCCGCTTTAGCGCTGCTGTTACCGACAATGCTTCTGTCAATTGCTGCGAGCAGGTTATCAAGGTGCTCAACATTTTTGCCAACCAGTGCCGGTCCGATATGCTCCAGAATCGCAGAGCTTATTGAGCCTATTGTCTCACCGGTGACAGCCGCAGTAGGCGGAGCCTCCCCCCTGCCGACGATGCTTTCCGATGTATGGAGCTCAACGACAATATCTTCAACTTTACTGACCTCGCGCAGCGCCGTCCTGAACGGAACGCGCAGAGGCGCGGTCAGGAGAGCCAGTCTAACCTGAGTTATCTTCATAGTATCCCCCAAAATCAACGGTGATGCCTGCTGCACTGAGAAAAGCTCTCAGACAGCGGTTTTGCAACAGTGTCATAGTTCTTATTGCACAGCGTAGTGAACAGCATATCTACCACCAGAAGAGCTGCAATCCGGCTGCTCATAGCCCCGCTTCTGAACTCAAGTTCAGGCGAAGACGTCGGAAGAACATAGTCAGAGAGCTCCGCCAGAGGGTTCTGTCCGTATTTGGTTATGGACACAACACAGGCTTTTCGCTCTCTTGCGGCTTCGGCCAATTCCAGAATCTCGGACGTTTTTCCGGAATTTGAGAAGAATATCGCTATATCCCCGGGCTTCATGGAGGTTATATATGTCAGCTGCATGTGCATGTCGGTGCAGAAAAGGACATTTAAATCAACTCTGAGCAGCTTGTGGTACAGGTCCTCGGCCGCGAGCCCCGACGCTCCTACACCAAACAGCCTGACACTTTTTGCGGTAAAAATTCGCTCTGCGACCGCTTCAAGAACCACCGGGTCCTGAATTCTGGCAGTACTCCTTACCGCGTCTATTGTCCCGGCTTCCACGCCGCGTATGACATCATCAGTGCTTGAGTAGACACGGGTATCCAAAAAATCAGGGCTGCTTGAAATATGAGTGTCTTCATTCGCGGCGCTCAGCTGTGAAACCAGGTTCTTCTTCATGTCTTTCAGGCCCGAAAAGCCAAGAGACTTGCAGAAACGAACCCACATGACCTGACTGACGCCGCTTTTTTCAGCCAGCAGGGCTATTGGATCATCAAACACCGAGCTCAAATTTTTGAGAAAATACCTTGCGACCTTTTGTTCTGCCGGACTCAGTTCGTCATACATACTGCGTGTTTTAATCTCTATGTCTGTCATCTCATACCTCTTTCATAAAGAAAATGGGGATACCGCAGAGTACCCCCATATATTATACTTTCCTCAGATACAAACCATACCCGCGTCCAACCGAATCACCGGCAAGCAAATGTCTCTTAAACACGCGCTGCAATGCAGTATTTTCAGGCAAATCCGAGATGCTGCCGTCCCATGGTTTGCCAAAGATTATCCACATGTCGGAATAACCGGGGTCGTCTATAGAATATAGCAAATCATAGCAGGCGGCAAAGCGGCGTATACCGGAATCCGGATTAAGTTCCGAGCAGAAAGGGTGGAGCATCCAGGAATCGCACACAAACGGGACACTGTTTTCAGCCTTGAACCCGAAAAAGTCCACAGCTTTTGCATATGAGCTATCGCATTCATCCATATTTATCGGGCCGCTGGACGGTATGTGCACATTTATGACGCGCGTCCCGTATTCCAGCGGGGCATCTGCCTTGAAGCTTGCAAATTCAAACTGCAGCCTGCCAAGCGCAAAGCATTTCAGCTCAAAAAACCTGTAAAACCACGGTGTGACAAACGAACCCCATATCCCATAGATTCTGTGGCACTCTCTTGTTTTCCATAAGAGATCTGCAAAAGAGTCATTATAGACCGTCTCAGCTATTCCGGATGCTCTGTACCTGGCTTCAGCCGGCTCAAGCAGGCACAGATACGGCAGCATGCGCATTGTATACGGACTCTCTCCGCATTCCGGCGCAAATGTATCCATACCTTTGAGCACGTTTTTTATATCTATTTCCGCGCCGGATTCATAGGCCTCAATTGTGCCAGCAAGCAGCTTTCGGGCGTCCGCATTCTTCCACGCGGCTTCCATCGCCCGTCCATAGGCTTCCACGGCTTTAGGGCTGTAGTCCCAGCGGGAAAGCAGTCTCGTCACAGCTTTGGAATCGTAAAACAAAGCTTATGCCTCCACAGAATCCAGCTCTTTGAGCATCACATGTTCGGAAATGCCGGACTTCACGGCGTCAGGAATAATGCCAAGCTCCCAGTAGCCAAGCGCCTTGTAAAAATCAATCGCCTGAACATTGAAGTCGCTGACAAGCAGACAGGTTCTCACGCTGCCTCCCTCACGCGCCATGCTCTCGAACTCGCCCATAAGGAAGCGCCCGGCTCCCGTTCCGCGTGCGAGCGGAGAGGTGCCAATAAGTGAAAGGTAGTGGTAAAGCCCGCAGAACCCATTTGGCACTACCCGCATCACCCCGGCGATTTTGCCTGCCGGGGTGAGCGCGCACCAGAGCTCTTCCCTTTCGACCGCTTTGCGAAGCGAACGCTGAAGACGGTTTCCATCCGAAAAATACCTGTCCCAAATGGAGCTGCCGCGAAAAACGTCAACGTATTCTTCGAGTCTGGAAATACTGCAGACTGACAGGGTAAAGCCGGACATATCAGCCTTTTACTCCGCCGAGCGCAATGCCTTCAACGAACTGCTTCTGCATGAAGCAGTAGAGTATAAAGGGCACAAGGAAAGACAGCGTAGCCGCGGCCATTGGAGGACCGTAGTTTGTGGCAAAATAGCTTGTGAGCGAGCTGGTTGCAACAGTCAGCGTATGCATCTCGTTCTTTGTTGCGGCGATAAGAGGCCAGAGAAGCGCGTTCCACGCAGAGTTGAAGGTGAAAACCGCAAGGGTAATCCTGGCCGGCTTCACCATGGGCAGCACTATACGTGTGTAAATAATTATTTCACTGCAGCCGTCTATCTGCGCGGCCTCAATAAAGTCATTGGGTACGCTGCGTATGAACTGACGCATCATGAAAACGCCGAAGGCGCCCACCAGCGGGATGACCAGCGCAATATAGGTGTTGAGCAGGTGCCACTTGCGCATCATCACGTACAGTGAAATGAAGACGACCTGAGTTGGTATCATCATCGTGGAAAGGACGATGTTAAACAGGCCTTTTTTCCCGGGTATCGGCTTCTTTTCAAAGCCGTAAGCCATTGTGCAGCTTATGAGGTCCACGGCAATAACGCTGATTATTACGACTATAAGGCTGTTAAGTATCGGCCTGCCGAACTCCCTGTTCTCAAACAGATACCGGTAATTGAAGAAGTCGAAGAGCCGTATATCATCCCAGCGGATGTACATGGTCGTGGTCTCCGCAAATGAAACCAGCACCATGTATATAAGAGGAATTATGCACAACAGGGCAAAGAGCGTAACAAGTATCACGCCAAGCACAAAGCGCCATCCGCGACGTTCTTTCCGTATCATACTCAGTCCTCCTTTTCGTCAAAGAAATGCTGCTGAATGAAGTGGACAATCAGGATTACCACCAGCAGCAATACTGCAACGGCACTTGCATAGCCGATGCGGAAGTCCTGGAAAGCGTAGGCGTAGATTATATATGCCACGGTCGATGTCGCGCCAAACGGACCGCCGCCCGTGAGCTTGTAAACTACGTCGAAGGCCTGGAAAGACCAGATTATTCCCAGGGTGACATTGAGGTAAATTATCGGTTTAAGAAGCGGTACGGTGATTTTCCAGAAGCGCTGGCGCGGCGTGGCGCCGTCCATAAGCGCGGCTTCACGTACACTGACGTCGATATTCATTATACCGGCGTAAAAGATAATCGTAAAATATCCGACGCTCTTCCATACAGCCACGAGAGAAACGCATATAAGCGCGGAGGTTGGTTCGCCGAGCCAGTTATACGGCCCGAGGCCGAAGATGCCCAGCACCTCGTTGAGGAGTCCGCCCTTGGAGGCCAGTATGACTTCCCAGACTGAGGCAGCGGCAACATATGAGGCAAGAGTTGGTATAAAGATGACGCTGCGCAGAAAACGTCCATAACGGTTGTTGAGGTATTCAGCCAGGAAGTTGGCCACGAACATGGCCAGCAGCGTCTGCAGTGGCACGGTTATTATGACGTATATTACCGTATTGACAAGCGCCTTGCGAAGCTGAGAGTTGGTGAATACCTTCTCATAGTTTTCAAGGTTAATCCACTCGGGGGGCTGAGCCAGATTATACGACGTAAAGCTGTAGAACAGGGTCATAAAGATAGGCGCAATGCAGAACACCAGGAATATCAGCATGCCCGGCGTAATGTATGCGATGCCAAAAACAGCCTGACGGCGCATCAGCGGGGATGTTACTCTCCTTTTAGTCTTATTCATTCTTTCACCACACTCATTTCAGCTTTAAAAATGGAGAAACCGGGCATGGTCGGTCTCCGGCGATGCCCGGTTTCATGTTTTAAAGTTTAGGCAACTATCTGCTCGTTGTAGTAGGCCATAGTCTGTTCAATGACCTGCTCGGGGGTGAGCTGACCCATGAGCATGCCCTGTACGTTCTGCTGGAACTGGTCCATGAAAGAGGCAGAGCCCTCGAAGGAGGGAACGACGTGCATCTTGTCGGCGTCGTTGGTGTACATGCTCTGGAACGGCTCGGGCTCGGTGTAGGTGGCGTCGGTGGTCAGGCTGGGCATGCCGTAAATCTGCTCGTGGTAATCATCCATGCACTCGGCGCTGGTGATGTACTTGATGAGCTCGGCGGCAAGGGCCTTGTCCTCGCAGAAATTGGAGATGGCGAGGGAGTCGACGGAGAAGTTGGTGGCCAGTCCGCCAGAGCCCTCGAGGCCGAGGCTGCACTGCCAATCGATGCCCTTCTCAGTGAAGGTGGAGGCGTTGCCGGTGCCGTTGATGATGATGGCGGCCTCGCCGTTGACAAACTTGCCGTTCGGGTCGTCCATGGTGACAATGCTGTCATCAAAGATACCCTCAGTCTTGAACTTGTTGATGTAGTTCAGAACTTCAAGAGTGGCCTCGCTGTCGAGGTTGAGGTTGCCCTCCTCGTCGAGGACAGTGCCGCCGGCCTGGAAGAAGAAGGGCCAGAAGCTGGCGAGCAGGGCGGAAACGCCGTTGGAAGCGCCCCAGGACTGGATGAAGGGCCAGACGTCGGGATTGGTCTCCTTGAGAGCGACGCAGACATCAAAGAACTCGTCCCAGGTGGTGGGCAGCTCGGTGATGCCGGCGGCCTCGAGCATGTCCATGTTGTAGAAGATAACGCAGGGGTTACCGGCCATCATCGGCCAAGTGCAGAGATTGCCTTCGGCGTCGTAGGCGCCCTGGTCGAGGAAGAGGTACAGCTCGCGGTCCTCCTCGGTTATGTACTCGTCCAGAGGAGCGAGCAGGCCGGCGTCGATGAGGTCAAAGGTCTCAGTGACGTAGCACACGTCCGGTCCCTCGTCGGAGAGCATGCCGGTGTAGATAACGGTGGCATAGTCGGTCCAGGAGAGGATTTCGACATTGACAACGCAGTTGTTCTCGGCCTCAAAGGCGTCGAGCTTCTCGTTCCAGAAGTCCTCGTCGCTGATGCCGCCGTCGCTGAACTGGTAGACGGGCAGCCAGACGGTCAGTTCAACAGGATCGCCGCTGGGCTGCTCTCCGCTTCCGGTTACGCTCGGAGTGGGCTCCTCGCCGCAGCCGGCCAGCAGGCCGACGCAAAGCACGGCGACAAGAATAAGTGCAAGTACTTTCTTCATGTTGTCCTCCTTAATAATTTGATTTTTCCTAAAAAGGCGCTTAATGCACCCCTGTTAAGAACATTATATCATCAGGTTTTGCGAATGTAAAGAAATAAAAGTTCAATTATGCAATCGTCACTGTTTTATTGTTTCAGAATTGTATATAATATCAAATCAAAACGCCGTATGAACCAGCGGAATACTGCCGGTGAACTCCCGCTCGCCCTTAATGAACGGAACAAGAGCTGAAAGCACGCGCGGCGTATACTCCCAGGCGGCTATTCCCGCCGCTCCGGCCGGCAGGTGCAGAAGATCATAGGGGCCGCGCAGCGCTATGACCATCAGCGGTATATTCAATCCGCCCAGCTCCCTTAAAAGAGCAAGCTGGCCTGTTTTGAGGCTGGCATTGCAGGTGCAGACAGCTATGCAGCTGCTTCCCGCTGCAGCTGAAACCACTCCAGCGGTTGCGCCGCTGTCAGGGTCATCTGATGTGACAAGCGAACTTCCTCCGATTGCCGACACCATGTACTCGGCAAAAGCCGGCGTTTCCCTTACCCGGCTTGACGCAAGGTTTGCGCGCACGGGGCCGCAGCCGGTAAAAAACGGCTTTGCTCCCAATTTCGGAAGCGGACCGTGAACCAGAGCGAACGAATTCTCCAGCAGCCTCTCCGCCTCGGCCGCGTCGGCTTCTACATCTCCCGGCGCAGGCCCGGCGCTTGCAAACCTGCGTTTTGCCGCTTCAATACGGCAGAGCGCGGCTTCAAATTCACGCCCGTCAATTACGCCGCCTTCAAGCTCGGAGCGCAGCCGTACGGCAGTCTCTCTTGCCAGTGACGCCGTATGAGATATACACACCAGGTCCGCTCCGGCAGCTATGGACGCAGCGGCGCCGTTGACGGTACCGTAATATTTGGCTATGGCCTGCATTTCCATACAGTCGCTTATAATTATGCCGCCAAACCCCAATTCGTCGCGCAGCAGGCCGGTGAGTATGCGCCGGGACATTGTCGCGGGCAGCCGCTCGGGCTCCAGCTGCGGAAACAGAACGTGGCTCGTCATGATTGCCGGTATACCGGCCTTGATTGCCGCTCTGAACGGTCTCAGCTCGCAGGAATCGAGCTCTGCCCTTGCTTTCCCGACGGCCGGAAGGCCCAGGTGGGAATCCACGGCGGTATCTCCGTGTCCGGGAAAATGCTTGCCGCAGGCCATTACGCCGCCGTCGAGCGTGCCCTTGAGGAACATGAGAGCGTTTTCAAGCACTTTTTCTGGGTCGTCTCCGAAGCTGCGCACGCCGATAACAGGATTGTCCGGATTAGAATTCACGTCAAGCACGGGGGCAAGGTTGAAGTTCACCCCCGCCCTGCTCAGCTCGCAAGCAGTTATATATCCGGCTCTGTACGGCGCGTCGCCGCCGGCGGCCGAAAGGGCCATGCCTCCGGGCGTATTTATCATATCATCCGACAGCCGTGTTACAACTCCGCCCTCCTGGTCGATTGCAATAAAGGGCTGTGCGCCTGTTTCAGAAAATATGAGTTCTTTTAACTCGCCGCAGAGCCTGGCGAGCTGCGCCCTGCTTTCCACATTCCTTCGAAACAGAATGACGTTGCCTATCTTATAATCATGTATAAGAGCTCTGAACTCCTCGTCTATCTCCGTTCCGGGAAATCCGGCCATTATCCGCTGGCCGACAGCGTATCTGATATCCAAGCTTAATCCTCCTCGAGCGCTTTAGCAATCACTCCGCCGTTTCTGTTCAGCCGCTCTTCCGCCTTATCGGGGTTCAGGTTCAGCACGAGCATAACGATTGCGGTCTTAACGGAGAAATCGCATTTTTCCAGAGCCTGACGCGCAGTATCCTCACTGACGGAAGCAGCCGTGGAAACAATCGAGACGGCTCTTCTGACCAGCTTCTCATTTGTGGGCATAACGTCTACCATAAGGTTCCCGTATACCTTGCCCAAACGTATCATCGCGCCGGTCGAGAGCATGTTGAGCACCATCTTTTCCGCCGTACCGCATTTCATGCGCGTTGAACCGGTGATAACCTCGGGGCCCGTGTCCACACCTATAGAAATATCCGCAGCGGCATTCATCTCGGAAGCCTTGTTGCAGGTCAGCGCCACAGTTTTGGCGCCAATTTCATGCGCATACGCCATTGCGCCCAGCACATAGGGCGTGCGCCCGCTGGCCGCAATGCCAACCACGATATCTTTGCCGCTGAGTGAAAGCTTTTTCATATCCTCCCTGCCGGCTTCGGCGTTGTCCTCTGCGCCTTCGGCGGCTCTGAACATTGCGCTCTCTCCTCCGGCAATTATACCCTGAACCATTCCCGGCGGCGTGGAGTAGGTAGGCGGGCATTCGGCTGCGTCAAGCACGCCAAGCCTGCCTGATGTGCCGCATCCGCAGTATATCAGCCGTCCGCCTGAACCCAGGGATTCATAGATAGCGTCAATTGCGCACGCTACGCTGTCAAGCTCACGCTCAACGGCAAAAGCGACCTTTTTGTCTTCATCATTTATCCGTCTGACCATCTCCAAAGTAGAAATACGGTCAATGTCTGCCGTGTTAGGATTCCTCTGTTCTGTTGGCAGCTTATCAAGTTGCAGCATCAGTACATCTTCTCGCTTTCATCATCTGATTTCCCGAAGCAGCGTCATGTGAACGTCCCTGCGGAATGCGTTCATATCAGCCGTCGGCAGGTGGTCGTAATACAGTCTGTTTGTGAGCATGGCCAGGCCGATTCCGGCCTCTCTGTCAATCCAGAGGCTGGTGCCTGTAAAGCCCGTGTGGCCGCAGCCAGATGGGAACGCCCCGCCGGTGTGGAAGCCCAGGCAGCGTCCGGAGCAGCCGGGCTGCGGCGTGACCGCTCCTGTAAAAGCCGGGTCATCCGTGCTGAGATAAAATTTCCCGAGCGCGGCAACTGCGGCGCAGGTTGCAAAGAGTCCTGCGTGGCCGCTGACGCCGCCGAAGTAATAGTAGGCGTTTCCGTCGTTCGGTTCGCCGATTACGTCGGTAAAATGCGGCCTGAAGCGGTCAAAGCAGACGCCGCGCTCACGGCACATCTTCTCTTCAACGGCGTTGTCCCGGCTGGACGGCACAAGGGGCAGGGACCTGGATGGGCAAAAGCAGAGTTCATTGATTTCAAGCGGCTCGGAAACGTACTTTTTAATGACTTCTTCAAACCTGAGACCGGTGATTTTGCAGAGTATCTCACGCAGCAGCATGTAGCCGATATCGCTGTATACCATGCGGTTTTCACCGGAAGGCAGTTCGGACAGTATTTCGAAAAATCCGCGCCCATCGGCGTAAAACGGATACCATGCGGGCAGACGCGCGGTGTGCGTCAGCAGTCTTCTCAACGTACAGAATTTCAGTTTTTCTCCGAGCGGGCAGTCTGTAATACCGAGCAGCTCCGCGGCATTTGCCTCCAGGTGTATGTCTCGCCCGGCTGCAATGGCGAGAACCGCAGTTGCCGTATGCGGCTTTGTAAGGGACGCTATATCAAACCAGCGCCCTCCCCTGCCGTCGGTAGCTCCGGCTTCCAGAATTCCCGCCCGGTCAAACAGCGCCCACTCTCCATATGGGAAGAAACCGTCCTCGACGGCTTTGCGCATCATGGGCGCAATCAAACTCAACGAAAAAACCTCTTTTCATTTGTCAAGAAATATTGTATCATTAAAGCAACTGAATTGAAAACATTATATCATGCGCACGTTTCATACGCAATTGTGCAATTTATCGCAAAAATCAGAAGAGGAATTCAGCAATCAGACCAAAGCGGCTTACTAAGGAGTGAAAAAATGATTGATAAGATAAGGTGCAAATCCAGGCGGCTGGCAGTTGGCCTTATGTCCGGAACCTCTGTAGACGGCATTGACGCCGCGCTCGTAGAGCTCGAGGGCGCCGGCGAAAATTTGTCGGTCAAACTGCTAGCTTTTAAGAACACGCCATATCCTCCGGACGTCAGGGAAAAAATCTTTTCGTTATTTAACCCCGGCGAGGCCACCGTAGACAAGGTAGGATACATGAACTTTCTGCTCGGTGAGTACTTTGCTTCGGCCGCGCTTGCCGTTATGGAGGAAGCGGGAGTTGAGCCCGGGTGCGTAGACTTTATAGCGTCTCACGGGCAGACCATATGGCATTCGCCGGAGGCTGACAGCTCGGACGGGTTCCCGATACGTTATACCGTTCAAATAGGCGAAGGCTCCGTCATTGCCGAACGTACGGGCATCCCCACAGTGTCGGATTTCAGAGTTGCCGACATGGCAGCCGGTGGCCAGGGCGCGCCGCTTGTGCCGTTTACGGAGTATCTGCTGTACCGGAGCGAAGACGAGACAATCCTTCTCCAGAATATCGGCGGCATAGGAAATATGACAGTCCTGCCTGCCGGGGCGGGCCCGGAGGACGTATACGCGTTTGATACCGGCCCGGGCAATATGATAATAGACGCGGTTATATCCGCCGCCACAGGCGGAGCGGAACGCTTTGACAAAGGCGGAGCGGCTGCGGCGCGCGGCAAAATCAGTGAGGAACTGCTGCTTGAATTGGAGAAGGACCCGTATTATTCAGCGCCCCTGCCTAAAACGACGGGCAGGGAACGTTTCGGAGAGCAATATGCCTCACGTATAATTGACGATGGCCTGAAGCACGGGCTGACTTACGACGATTTGGCGGCCACGGCCACGGAGCTCACCGCGTGGTCGATAACCGACGCCTATGCGCGGTATGTTCTGCCCAATTATAAAGCCTCCAGGCTTATCGCCGGAGGCGGTGGAAGCTACAATGCCACACTCATGTCCGCGCTTTCCAGGAGGCTTGGAGGCTATGGCGTTGAAGTCATGACTCAGGAGGACCTTGGAATGAGCAGCGACGCGAAGGAGGCCGTTGCGTTTGCGATTTTGGGCGACCGCTTCATGTCCGGGCTGCCGAACACGCTGCCGTCTGTTACAGGAGCCGAGAGTGCGGCAGTAATGGGCAAACTTTCAATTCCGTCTAAATCTCGATAAGAGGCAATACAGAGCCTACGTCAAATGCCGTCTCGTCGGTCATAAATACCGGCTTGACGCCTTTTCTCCCCAGGAATACTTCCATGCGCGGCCAGTCCGGGTGCTGCTCAAGCCTCCCGGTAAAGGCTATTTCGCGCTCAGAGAGCTTAAACGACGCGCCGCCTATAAAGCCGTAATCGAAGCCGTCAAGGCCGATGTACCCGGGGGCTATTTCAAGAACGTCCACGCCCTGCTTTTCCGCCGCGGAAGCTATACCCCTGTCAGAGGTTATAATTGAATTGGAGTCAACTATGCAGGTGCAGCATTTGGCATATCCCTGCGCAATGCCGGCGGGCGTGACATCCGGTAGATTACTCAGCACCTCGCCCGCCGTAATGTCCAGACGATGGAACAGCCTGCATCCGACTATGCACACGTTCAGCCTGCAGTCGTCAGGATAAGCAGCCCCAGGCGAGCGGGATCGAACGACCGTGAAGCCCAGGCTTTCGAATATGCCGTCGATTTCGGTTCCGCAAGCTGAGACGAGCCTGCTCCCTCCCAGGTGCACGAGCCTCAAATCCGCATGTCCGGCCAGCCGCAAATCCGTGCTTTCCGAGTCAGGCAGCCAGACAATCTGCATGTTCAGCTTTTCAAAAGCTGCGGACAGGCGGGCTTTATACCTCTCTCCCGCCACAGCTAACCCCACCTGCCCGTCGGGCAGGTGGGGTATTTTTACGTAATGTGACATTATAGTACCGCCTTTACAGCTGCACGTATGTTTTTAACAGGGATAAGCTCCAGGCCCTCAGGCCTGACCACATCCCCTTTGATATGCGCCGGAATTATACAGCGCTTGAAACCCAGGCGGGATATTTCGCTCAAACGCAGATTGAGCTGCTGCACGGAACGGACCTCGCCGGAAAGCCCGACTTCGCCCACTGCGGCGACATCAGAGCTGATTGGCACATCCTTGCAGCTGCTGGCAACCGCCAGAAGCGTGGCCAAATCAGCCGCGGGCTCATCAAGCTGCAGACCGCCGACAACGTTTATATACGCGTCGCAGCCGGAAACGGCTATGCCTCCGCGCTTTTCAAGCACGGCCAGCAGCAGCATGGCGCGATTGTACTCTATGCCGTTGGAGTTGCGGCGCGCGGAGCTGTATGCGGATTTTGCAACAAGGGCCTGTATCTCGGCAAGTATGGGTCTCGTGCCCTCCATGACGCAGGTAACGCAGGTGCCGGGAGTATCCACGGGCCGGCCTGACAGCAGAGTTTCGGACGGATTCGGAACCTCGCGCAGGCCGTTGTCTGCCATTTCAAATACGCCGATTTCATTTGTCGACCCGAAGCGGTTTTTTGCCGCTCGCAGCATCCTGTAGCTCACGGCCTGTTCGCCCTCAAAGTAGAGCACGCAGTCCACCATGTGCTCCAGCACCTTCGGGCCGGCGATTGCGCCCTCCTTGTTAATATGTCCGACGACAAAGGCCGTAAAGCCGTCGGACTTGGCGCGGCGCATTATGGCCATGGTGCTTTCCCTCACCTGGCTGACGCTGCCCGGAGTGGCGGACACTTCGGAATCAAACATGGTCTGAATGGAGTCGATTATAACAACCGTCGGCTTCAGCTCGTCTGCCGCCGCCAGAATCTCGTTCACCTGAGTTTCCGCAAGCACATATATCTCGCCGTCTGAGACTCCGAGGCGCTGGGCCCTCATCTTGAGCTGCCGCCGGCTTTCTTCGCCCGTAACATACAGCACGCGCTCGCTTGAACCCACCATACCGCATATTTGCAGCAGAAGTGTAGATTTTCCGACGCCGGGCGCGCCTCCGACAAGCACAACGCTGCCGCGCACCGCGCCGCCGCCGAGGACGCGGTCAAGTTCTCCAAGTCCTGTGGAGAACCTGATTTCCTCCTCGGTGTCAAGCTCGGAAAGCTTTTCAGGTGCCTGTCTGGCACGATGCGCGTCAACAACGGCTTTATTTTCGCCTTTCGGCCTCACGGGGGCCTCCGTCAGGGTGTTCCAGGCGCCGCAGGCCGGGCATTGTCCCTGCCAGCGCGGCGTCTCATTGCCGCACTCCGTGCAGTAGAATACTGTCTTTTGCTTCATACGCTCATTCCATCTTTCGCTGACGCAAATTCTGTATAGGCTGAAAGTAACACAGCTGCCAGTTTGTTCTGGTACTCTCCGGTCTTGAGCTTCGCGAGCTCGTTTGCGTTTGAAATAAAACCGCACTCAACCAATATTGCAGGACAGCGCACGCTGCGCATCAGGTAAATGTTCTCGTCCACGGGCGCGGCCACGCGCCTGTTGTCCGGACACAGCGAACCTACAAGCAGTCCATGCGCAGCCTCGCCCAATTCCCTGCTGCCCTGGGTCGATGCATACAGGACCTGAGAGCCGCTCGGTCCCGGATCCGGGTAAAAATTCTGATGTATGCTTATGAGCACGCCGGAAGGAACGGAATTTATGAGATCTATCCTTGCCTTCTGGTCTGCGCGCTTCATCTCGCGCACGGTGGCGGCGTTTTCAGGATACTCTATACTCTCGCTTTCGCGGGTCATAACCGTATTTATCCCCACCAGCCCCGCCAGCATGTCCAGCCGCCGGGCTATACTCAGGTTTATTTCGCTTTCTACGGAGCCGTCGGCCGCCACAGCCCCGCCGTCCGCGCCGCCGTGTCCCGCGTCGATAATCAGCGTACGCCCATCTTCGGAAAACGCTTCGACAGCCGGAGGTTCATACGCCTCATACGGCGGCAGCAAGAAAGTGGCGGCAATGAGCAGGATTGCGGCCATAAGCGGCAGAACGTCGCGGAGTTTAAATGATAAGCACATAGGTCGTCCCTCCCGCTGCATTCTATGCTGAGCGGAAGGGATTTATTTTACCGACGCTTACTCTTTCAGGAATTTCTCCAGCCTGTCAAGGCCCTCCTTTATGTTCTCCATGCTTGTGGCGTAGGTCCAACGCACAAAATTCCTAATGCCGAAGCCGGAACAGGGCACAACTGCGACCAGGCCATTCTTAAGGAAAACCTCGGCTAAGACATCGTCGTCGGTTATTTTCACGCCGCATATTGTGCGGCCAATAAGCTTTTCAATGTTCATCATTATATAAAACGCGCCCTCGGGCATGATGCAGCTGACGCCGGGGATGGAGTTGAGGCGCTTGACAAAGTAGTTGCGGCGCTCCTCAAAGACCTTGCGCATGTCTTCAACGGTCTCCTGCTGGCCCTCCAGCGCTTCGACAGCCGCCCACTGGCTTATCGTGCTGGGCGCGCCGGTCGAATGGCTGAGATAGTTGCCCATGAGCTTGGCCAACTGCTTGTTGGCGGCGGCGTAGCCTATGCGCCAGCCCGTCATGGCATAGCTCTTTGAGACGCCGTTGACAAGTATGGTACGCTCCTTTATATCCTCGCCCAGGCTGGCAAAGCTGGTAAAGGGCCTGCCGTCATACATGAGCTTATAGTAAATCTCGTCGGCTATGACGTAGAGGTCGTGCTTCAGGCAGATCTCAGCTATTGCGCGCAGCTCGCTCTCGGTGTATACCATTCCAGTCGGGTTCGAGGGGTTATTGAGCATAAGAGCTTTAGTCTTAGGCGTAATGGCGGACTCCAGCTGGGCGGGCGTCATCTTGAAACCGGCAGCCTCCGTTGTTTCCACAACCACAGGCATCCCGCCGCAGATACTGACCATCTCGCAGTAGCTGACCCAGTAGGGCGCGGGTACTATGATTTCGTCGCCGGGGTTTATCAGTACGCGCAGGGCGGCGTACACGTTGTGCTTAGCGCCTGAAGCGACGACTATCTGAGTATAGTCATAATCGAGGCCAAAGTCTGCCTTCAGGCGCGCGGCGGCGGCCTTGCGGAGCTGCACTATGCCTGCGGCAGGAGTGTATTTGGTCTTGCCGGCGCGGATGGCGGCAATGCCGGCATCCGCGATGTTCTCTGGGGTCATGAAGTCCGGCTCGCCGGTGCCGAAGCCAATGACGTCAAGGCCGTCGGCCTTCATCTGCTTGGCGAGCGAATCTATTGCCAAAGTAGTGGATGGGTTCACTTTAAGCGCAATCCTGGAAAGCTCTTTCATCTTTTATCTCCCCTATGCGGTTGATTTTGCCCATAAATTATACAGCTATTTTCCCCGCATTGCAACCACCTTGCGCGATATGAAGCATACTTCATATTTTCGCTTGACATGAGGGTGCGCCTGTGCTAATATGAAGTAAACTTCATGAAGCTTACTTCATATCAAGGAGGCGATACGCTGTGAAAACTCTGGTGAAAGAGCTGCGCGCAGAGCGCTGCATGACACAGCAGCAGCTGGCGGACATGGTTGGAGTCTCCTCACGTACAATTATCTCTATCGAAAAAGGCCAGTATAACCC
>CALXGL010000165.1 GCA_944387825.1 uncultured Oscillospiraceae bacterium
GCTTTTGAAGAAGATTATGATGCGCGAGACCTTCAGGCCGCCGCCCGTGCTGCCGGCGCTGGCGCCTATCAGCATGACCAGGATGAGTATGCTCTTGGA
This sequence comes from uncultured Oscillospiraceae bacterium, assembly GCA_944387825.1. Lineage (GTDB taxonomy): Bacteria > Bacillota > Clostridia > Oscillospirales > Oscillospiraceae > Scatomorpha. Next base: position 100 of record CALXGL010000165.1, read on the forward strand.
GAAGGCGGGCCAGTAGATGAAGTCCGCCGTGGCGAAGCCTGTCGTCGTCATCAGCGAGGAGACCTGGAAGAGCGAGTAGCGGAAGGCGTTCCAGAAGCCGCCGTATTCGTCCCAGATGTCAAAGGCAATCAGGACCGCCGCGCCGAGCGCGATGCCGAAGTAGGCGAGGAACTCACTGTCCGTGAGGGCCTCCTTGAACTTCTTGACAAGCAGCAGGAAGTAGATGGAGAAGTTCACGCCGAAGAGCAGCATGAAGATGCTGGTGACGTAGTCTATGTACACGCTGTCATAGTAGCCGATGGAGAGGGTCTTGACGGAGAAGCCGCCGGTACCCGCCGTGGCCATGGCGTGGTTCAGCGAGTCAAAAAACGGCATACCGCCTGCGCAAAGCAGGACAATCAGTATGATGGTCAAGGCGATGTAAATCAGATAGGTTATCGCGCTGCTGGTCCGTATTCTGGGTACCAGCTTGCCGAAAGTCGTGCCGGGTACCTCGGCGCGCATGATATACATGCTGCGGTCCTCGCTCAGCGGCATAACGGCCATGATGAACACCAGCACGCCCATGCCGCCTATCCAGTGCGACAGGCTGCGCCAGAGCAGTATGCCCTTGCTCATGCCCTCTATGTCGGTGAGTATCGTGGAGCCGGTGGTGGTGAAGCCGGAGACTATTTCAAAGAAGGCGTCCACATAGCTCGTCTCCTCGCCGGAGAACACAAAGGGCAGCGCGCCCACGGCGCTCATCAGTATCCAGGCCAGCGCGACGGAGACGAAGCCCTCGCGCGCGTAGAAGTTGCGGTTTTTTACCTTTGGCAGGTTCAAAAGCACGGCCAGCGCAGTGGCTATGGCCGCGGTCTCCAGATACCAAAGCGCGCTTTCCTTGTACCATATGGCCGCAATTATGCTGGGAACCATGAGCAGGGCCTCAAGTCCCATAACCCGGCCGAGAATCTTGGCGATTATCGGATAGTTCATCGTCAGCCCTCAAATATGTCGGCAAAGCCTCTCATGCCGAACTTGGTTGTAACAGCTATGACGGTATCGTGCCGTTCGAGGGTGTCGTTGCCTCCGGGGATGATGCACTGGTTGTTGCGTATTACGGCTGCGATAAGCGTGTCGCGCCGTATGTCAAGGTTCCTTATAGGAATCCCCAGGTTTGGGGCGTCGCCGTTTATTGAAAACTCAAGGACCTCCGCCTTACCGTAAGCTATGTCGTGCAGCGACTCTATGCCGACGGTGTCCAGGGAGTTCTGCACGGCTCGGACATAGCGAACGACGATTTCGGCCGCGCTGTTTTTGGGCAGGACAAAGCTGTTGAGCTTGGCGTCGCCGGCCATTAGGCGGAAGCTGTCCTCATTCACCTTTGTTATTACCTTGCCTGCGCCGGAGCGCTGTGCAAACATGCTGGTTATGATATTATTCTGGTCGCTGCCGGTCAGGGCGACAAAAGCATCCGTGCCGCGTATGCCCTCTTCTTCGAGGACGGCGGGGTCGGTGCCGTCGCCCAAAAGGACCTCCGCTTTTGGCAGGATTTCCTTTATTGCCTCGCAATGTTCTTCATCGCGTTCGATTATCTTTACGCGTATGCCTGCGCCCAGCAGGTAAGTGCCAAGATAGAGCGAAATGCGGCCGCCTCCGAGTATCATTACGTTCTTGACCGAGCGCTTGTAAGCGCCTATGGCCTTAAAAAAAGCGCTGATTGCCATGGGCGCGCCAACTACGTGGATAATATCCCCGGCGGAGAGGACAAAATCGCCCTTGGGTATTACCACCTCGTCGCCATGCTCGACGACGGCTATGAGTATACCGTTATATTTGCCGCGGAACCTGTCCAGCCGCAGGGAACAGAGGGGTGAACCCTCTTCGACCGTGTGCTCGACCATCTCGGCCCGGCCCTTTGCAAAAGAATCCACTTTGGTAGCTGACGGGAAACGCAGAATCCTGGAGATCTCTGCGGCTGCGGCCTGTTCGGGGTTGAGCACGAGCGAGAGACCGAGCTCGTCCTTGAGAAAGACCATCTGCCGGAAATACTCCATGGTACGGACGCGGGCCACGGTGTTCTTGACGCCGAGCTTGCGCCCGACGAGGCAGCAGAGCATGTTGACCGCGTCGTTGTCGGTGACGGCGATCAGCAGGTCGGCGCTGCCGACGCTCGCCTCGTCCAGCACGGTGTAGTCAGAGCCGTTGCCCAGCATGGTCATGACGTCCACGCTGGTGGTCAATTGCTCCAGGCAGTCCTCGTTGCTGTCCACAACCGTTACGTCGTGGTCCTCCTCGGCCAGCCTGAAAGCCATCTCCTTGCCGATACGGCCTGCGCCTACCAGTACAATGTTCATCGTTTCAGTCTCTCCATTTTATATATTAAATTGAGGGATGCACAATTTAACTGGGGTACGCTGTTGAATTTCCGGGGTATTAAATTGACGGTGTGTTGAATTGCCGGGGCCGCGCGGGGCGCTCAGGCCTTCTTGCGGCGGCGGCGACGGCGGCCGCGGCTGCGGGGCTGGGCGGCCTTGGTGGAATAGTACTCCTGCATGGCCTCGTCGGCGTTATACGCGAGGCAGGCGGCCGAGTAGCTGCCGTCCTCCTGCCGCTTGAAGCGTATGCGCAGCAGCAGCTTGCCGTCCGTGGGACACTCGGCGAGGTTCATGTACCTGTGGTCGCCCTGGTTGACCCACTTGGCGAAGCTGAGCGCCCCGCCGCAGATGGGGCAGCGCGGCTCCGTAAGCGAGGCGTCGGCAAAGGCGTCGCCCTTTGAGGCGTAGCCGGAGAAGGCGGCGTGCGCGACAGGCTCCGGCCCGTCGCCGCCGTTGTGCTCGCGCGGGGCGCGGCGGGAGAGGATCTCGGCCGCCTCGGCGTAGTGGGCAAGGCCGCTCTCCATGTCCAGGCGGGAGCAGACCAGCGCCGTGTTGTAGGCGTCGCCGAGGGCGTCGTGCGCCACACGCGTCTGCTCTATGCCGAAGTGCTCCATGGCCGTCTGCAGGCTCTTCTGGTTCTTGTCGCCGTCGGTCTGGATGTTGTAGATGAGCTGGAGGTTCACCCAGGAGTCTATCCAGTCCCAGTCGAGGTCGTGGATGATGATGTTCTGCTCCATTATGCCCTGGTCGTCGTAGCCCCAGGTGAGGAAGGTGACGCCATCGCCGCACCACTCGCGGAACTGGCGCAGCGCCTCCGGGAAGGGGACTCCGCGGCTGAGCCGCTCTTTGTCAAAACCGGTGAGCTTTTTCACCTTGTAGTGCATACGCTTGAAGTATACCGGCTTGACGTCCATCTGGAACTCCTCGCCGGGCGTCATGTCCTCCCGCAGCTTGACGGCGCCTATCTGGATTATCTCGCCGCGCAGGTGGATGGGCAGCTTATTGAAAACGGAGGACTTGGAGCTCATCGCCTGGTTCCACTCCAGGTCCACCACTACGTAATTCATCGTCCTACCGTCCCCTTTTCCGCATATCCGTATATGTAAAGGCCCGCGCCAGGGCAGCGCCCGGCGCATATTCTGTATGTATACAGGACGGATTATACCACAGCATTTTACTTAAGGCAATCGTCAAGGGGCTAAAAACTGAGCTAATAAGTCAACGCAAAGGAGGCAATGTGTACGATGTATTTGAAAAGGGCTTCGGCGTATGGTACAATAGCCGCAAAGCGGCTATCGTACCGCGGGGGGATGTCCTTTTTCTCGCCCCTTGCGGGGCAACCGAAAAAGATGACGCATTGTGCCATGAGTCATGGTACAATAGCCGCAAGGCGGCTATCCGACCGCGGCGGGATGTCCTTCTTCTCGCCCCTTGCGGGGCAACCGAAAAAGATGACGCCTTGTATCATGACGGCGCAGCGTCATGATACAATAGCCGCAGCCGCGAAAGCGGCACGGGGGCGCGAGCGGACGGCCGGGGAGGGCTGGCTATGAAGGTCTGCGTGCTCTGCGGCGGGTTCTCCCGGGAGAGGGAGGTGTCGCTCGCCAGCGGGCGGCGGGCCGCCGGGGCGCTCAGGCGCCTGGGCCACCGCGCGGCGCTGGTGGATATGTACCTCGGCCTCGAGGGCTTTGAGGGCCCGGCGGACGCGGCCTTTGACCTCCCCCTGCCGCCGGAGTCGGGCGTGCCGGAGGCGGAGCCGGACCTGGACGCGCTGCGCGCCGCGAGGCGGCTGCGCTCTGCCGGCCTGTTTGGCGAGCGCGTACTGGAGATATGCGCCGCGGCGGACGCCGTATTCCTCGCGCTTCACGGCGGCTGCGGGGAGGACGGCCGCGTACAGGCGGCCTTCGACCTCCTGGGCATACGCTATACGGGCAGCGGCAGCCATGGCTGCGCGCTGGCCATGGATAAGCGACTGGCAAAGCTGCTGGCGTCGCGCGCCGGCGTGCGGACGCCGGAGTGGGAGTATCTCGCCCCCGGCTGCGCCCCGGCCGCGGCGCCCGCTTTCGGCCCGCCCTGGGCGGTGAAGCCGGCGAACTCCGGCTCCAGCATAGGCGTGGAGGCGG
>CALXGL010000166.1 GCA_944387825.1 uncultured Oscillospiraceae bacterium
GTCGGCCACTATATCGAGTCCGGCGTCTGGGAGATTACCAACAGCGCCGACGGCACGACCATGGCCTTCGTCACCATGAGCATGGCGGAGATTTTCCACAGCTTCAACATGCGCTCGCAGCGAGGCAGCCTTTTCAAGATGCACTACATGAACAAGACCCTCACCTGGGCCGCCCTAGGCAGCCTGGTGCTGACCACCCTGGTCTGCGAGGTCCCGTTCATCGCGAACGCCTTCGGCTTCGAGAGCGTCGAGCTCGGCGAGTACCTCATCGCCCTCGCCTTCGCCGTCAGCGTTATCCCCATTGTGGAGATTGTCAAGCTGATTCAGCGCAAGTGCGCCAGAGGCTGATAGACGCAAATAAAGCGAAAGCGCCCCGCCAGGGGCGCTTTTTGCTTGATTTCCGGTACGCGATGTGATATGTTAATCACATCAAGAGGAAAAGGGTGAAAGAATGTACAATACCTCCCGCAAATGAGTACGAGGCGCCGCCGTGCGCCGACTGCGGGAGAAGTATATCTTTGCGCGCTCACGCTCCGCTCCGGCGGGGCTTCCGGCCGCGGGTGACTTGCCCGCAGGCCGTTTTTGTTTTTATGAAAGGAGCGCGCATATGCCGGCAATTACGATAGAAAACCTCACATTCGCCTACCCAGGCTCTGCGGAGAACGTCTTTGAAAACCTCAGCCTCAGGCTGGACACCAGCTGGAGGCTCGGCCTGGTGGGCCGCAACGGGCGGGGAAAGACAACTCTGCTGCGCCTTTTGGCCGGCAAATACGAATACTCGGGGCGCATTGCCGCGCCGCTGGGCTTCAGCCTCTTTCCCGCGGACGTACCCGAGCCATCGCGGCCCGTACTGGAGGCGCTGCGCTCCGTCAGCCCTCAGGCGGAGGACTGGGAACTGGAGCGCGAGCTGGGTCTTTTGGGGCTCGGCGGCGAGACGCTCGAGCGTCCGTTTTCAACGCTCTCTCCCGGGGAACAGACGCGCGCCATGCTCGCGCCGCTGTTTCTCTCGGACGGGCGCTTCCCGCTCATAGACGAGCCCACGAACCACCTGGACGAGTCGGCGCGTGCGGCGGTCTCAACGTATCTGGCGTCAAAGCGCGGCTTTATCCTCGTCTCGCACGACCGGCGCTTCCTGGACGGATGCGTGGACCACATACTTGCGCTCAACCGCTCCGGGGCGGAGCTGCGCGGCGGGGATTTCACCGCCTGGTTCGAGGACTTTGAACGCCGCCAGGCGGGAGAGGCGGAGCTGAACGAGCGCCTCAGGCGTGACGCTGAGCGCCTGCGCGAGTCAGCGAGGGCGGCGGCGAGCTGGTCGGACAAGGTGGAGAAGAGCAAGCGCGGTGCGGCCGACAAGGGCTACGTAGGCCACAGGGCCGCAAAGATGATGAAGCGCTCAAAGAGCATAGAGGCGCGTCAGCTGAAGGCCGCGGCCGGCAGGGAGGCGCTCATGAAAGACACGGAGAGCGCCGAGGCGCTCAAGCTCTCGCCGCTGACCTACCGCTCAGAAACCCTGGTCCGCTTTAAGGACGCCGCCGCGCTCTACGGCGGCCGCCAATCCGGAAGGCCCGCGAGCTTTGAGATAAAGCGCGGGGAGCGCATAGCCCTCTGCGGCGGAAACGGCAGCGGCAAGAGCAGTCTCATAAAGCTGCTCACGGGTGAAGTCAGCGGGCGCACCGGCCTTGTGGAGCCCGGCTCCGGGCTCGTAATCTCCTATGTGCCGCAGGACGCCTCGCGCCTCGCCGGGACGCCGGAGGGCTTCGCCGCCGGGCGGGCTCTGCCGCTCAGTCTCTTTATGACCGTGCTGCGCAAGCTGGATTTTCCCCGCGCGCTGCTCAGGGCGGACATGTCCGGCTTCTCGGCCGGGCAGAAGAAAAAGGTGCTCCTCGCCGCGAGCCTGTGCGAGAGCGCCCATCTCTACGTCTGGGACGAGCCGCTGAACTATATAGACATCTACTCGCGCATGCAGCTTGAGCGGCTGATAGGCGAGTTTTTGCCCACGATGCTCTTTGTGGAGCACGACGCCGCCTTCCGCGAGAGGGTGGCCACACGCTGCGTGGAGCTGTAGGCCCGAAAGAGAAAAGTCCCCGGCCCGCTTTATAAGCGGGCCGGGGATATCATTTTTTATTCCGAAAGCTCCGAACCCGGCCGGCGGGCGCACAACCCTCGCGGCCGCGGGCTTTTTACCGTGTTACCGTGATGCTGTTGTCCCCTTCTGTCACCGTCAGGCCGAAGGCCTCGGAATAGGCGTTCTCGCTGAGCACCGTCTGGAAGTACTGCGGGGAACGTTCTACAACCAGCTCCTGCGAAACGCCGTACGCGTCCGTCCAGCTGATTTTTATTCTATCGGTCGCGGGATAGGTTAGCTCATAGCTCTGCCGGCCAAAATGCACCGTGATGCCCGTGTTGTGTACGTCAAGGCTGCCTCCCAGGCCCTCGATTATGTCCCTGAGCGGCAGGAGCCAGCCGCCGTCCGAACCGGCCACGGCGGGCGAAGCCAGCCGCGTGTCGCCGACATATACCGCCGGGGCGTGCTCGCTGTAAAAATACACGGCCGTCTCAGACTCGTCCAGGCCCACGGATTCGAGGTATTTCTCGTAAAAATAGCCGTCCTCGTAGGCTTTGGTATGGGTGTAGCGCCTGTCATAGTCAATGCAGTAATAGAGCTCGCCCGTCACGGCGGCGTCGCGGGCATGCACCTGGTTTATAAGGTCGGTTTCATGATTGGCCCAGCAGCCTTTGAATACGGGAATACCCGCCAGCAGGGCCGCCGCGGCGGCCGCAGTCAGGATGCCCGAGGAGACCGCGGGATTGATATGCTCCAGCTCCTTTGAGAGCAGCAGAGCAGCCGCGGCCAGGACGTACATGTAAAAGGGCAGGAGGACCCGTCCGCCGGAGCTTTCGGTGGGACACATGACCAGCACCGAGGCCACGGCGCACAGCAGCAGAAGGGCTTCCGTACGGCTTCCGGCATATATGAGCGCCAGCGCGGCAATCACCGTCAGCGCCAGCGCCGCTCCGAAGAGCAGGTTGAAGGCGCCGCCGGTGCAGAACGGCACGGCAAGCGGCAGAGCCGCCGCAAGGACGAAGGGAACCGCGACCGCCTTTCCGGCGCAGCGCCGGGCCAGCGCAAGCCCCGCGCATACGAATATAATCGCAAGCAGGACGGACACAATATGGCTTGAGCTCAGGATTTCTGCCTGCTTCTCAAAGCCCTTTTCAAAGGCCTCAATAGTCTCGGCAAGCGAGCCGGATTCAGTCTCGCGCTCCAGACGGCTGAGTGTGGCGCCCGAGAGAAAGATGGTGAGCAAGCCCCCCGCTGCGGCCGCCGCGGTCAGAAAGGCGGCGAAGAAGGCCCTTCTGTTCCGGAAAAGCGATACCAGCGCAAAAAACAGCGCGGCGCAGGCCGCCACAAGCCCGGACTGCTCAGTCGTTGCGCCGCAGAGGAACCCGGCAATCATGCAGGCCGGTACCGGCGCGAATCCCGGCCTCTCCTTCTCAAGCACGCGCTCAAGCAGGAGTATCTCCCCGCATATCATGGCCGTGGGCAGGGCGTAATTGCAGAAGGCGCTTATCCACAGAAGCCCCTGCGACATTATCTGAAGCGGCATCGCCAGCAGGCCCGTACCGAAAATCAGGGCGCAGAGCCGCCCGGTCCAGGCGTCCGTGCGCGCGGCACGTCCGGCGAAGAACGGTATCGCAGCGCAGACCGCCGTCCCGAAAAGGGCGAAGAACCAGTTTCCGAAGTGCAGTATGGCCTGGGCCGCTATATGCACGAGGACCCGGCCGTTAAAGGTCTCATAGTGATAGCGCATGAGCTCCAGCCACTCTTTGAAGCTGCCGTCCATGAATACCGAATACCAGTAATCGTCCGCGCTGTACACTGTTATGAGCAGCAGAAAAGCGACGGCAGCAAACACAAGCGCCGTCAATACAGGCACCACAACTCTCGATGCGATGCTATTCGTCTTATTTTGCATCAGGTTTTCACTCCGATTTGCATGAACGAAAGCCGAAGGCTCTCATTCCGCATATTATAGACGTCCGCGCCCGGCTTGTCAATTCCGCCGCACGCTTCTTATGACGAAATAAAACCGCCGTAGTTTCACGAAAAGCAGCGGCCCGGGGAATGAAAAGCACGGCATGCTGCACGCAGAATTCACAGTAGTTTTACAAACCGCCCCGGCAATCTTCAGCCTCGTTTCAGTTTGGCGTGATTTAATCTAGCCGCGGCAGAGCCGCGAAAACTTTATGTGGAAAGGACGATGAAAATGAAGCATCCGGAAAACCGCAATATAAAGCGTATCCTCGCCGGCGCCATGGTCTTGGCGCTGCTGAGCGGCTGCGGAACAAGCGCGGTCGAGGAGAGCGAGGAGTCCGAACAGACGCCGGAGGCCGTCGAGAGCCCGGAGGCCGTCGAGAGCACGAACGCCGGCGCGCTGGAGCTTATAACCGACATGGCCACGACGCAGTATTTCACCGGCGAGGCCGTCGCCGGGGATGACATAGAGACGATATTGACCGCCGGGGCCAACGCTCCCAGCGCGATGAACGGCCAGCCCTGGCACTTCAGCGTGGTGACGGGCAAGGATGTGCTGCAGCAGATAAGCGACGAGATGAGCTCCGCTATGAGCGGCATGACGCCGCCTCCGGACGACGCCGTGCCTCTGGACGGTTCACCGGAATATGTCGAGGCCTCCGGCGATGAAACCTCCGGTACGACGGCCGTAGAAGAGGCCACCGGCACCGAAAGCAGCGGAGATGCGGCGGACGGCGGAGACGCGGACGCCCCGGAAGCGAGCCCGGAGGACGGGGATGACGCCCCGGACGACGCAGACGAACCCGAGGAGGGAACGGCGCTGACCAAGGCCGGGATAGCCGACGCGCCGCTGGCCATCGTGATATCCTGCACCGAGGGCAGCGAGCTGGATGCCGGCATAGCCTGCCAGACCATGTCCGCCGCCGCGCAGCTGCTGGGCTACGGCACCAAGGTAATTTCCTCACCCACCATGGCGCTCAACGGCGAGAACAGCGCGGAATACGCCGAAATGCTGGGCATCCCCGAGGGCTTTTCCGCCGTCGCCGTGCTGCTCATAGGCCATGAGGACACAACCGTGGATGAGAGCGCCGACGGCTACACCTCCGCCACGGAGAGGAACCCCCTCGACATGATGGTGACGTATGTGAGCGACGAAGAAAACGCGCAGTGATAAAACGCGCCAAATCCCCGGGGCGAGGCCCCGGGGATTTGACCTATGCGGAGAAGTTGGCGACGAAGGTGTACACCGCGCCGGGAATTACCGTATCAAAGGTGTATTCCAGCACGGGGCCGGAGCCCGCTTCCCTGCCGTTGAGCGTCCATCCGGTGAAGCGCGCCCCCGGCTTCGCGCCGGCGGTGCTGCCGGAGACCGATACGTTTTCAAGCGACAGTCCGGCGCCGATATCCTCGCGGAGGTCAATGGCTTCGCCCGGCACGCTCACCGTGCCGAGAGAGTTGTCATTGGCGCGGTATATTATAAAAGCCTGATATTTGTCCGCAATGCCGTCGGGCCCGCCGTCCGCGCCGCCCATGGCGTCGGCCGCGTATACGAAGGTGACCTCGTCGTCTCCATCTGCGATTTTCTCAGCGGCGGCTCCCTCCTTCAGGCCGTCGAAGACGTAGAAAACGCCGTTATGAGAGAGGCCGACCGGCAAATCTATCCCGTTTAAGACATCGTATCTGCTGCCGGCGGCGACGGTTTTCTCTGACGGCTCCCGGAGAGTCTCCCCTTCTTCGTTTTCATAGCGCACGGTGACGGTATAGACAGGCGCACCCGTCCGGTACAGGTTTATTACGCGGTCGGCCTCGCCGTCGCAGCCGTCCAGAAGCTCAAAGCTGTACGCCGCCCCGTAAAAGACCGTACCGGGCGAAAGCTTCGTTTCGCTTCCCGGCGCACCGACACACCAGCCGTCGTATACGTAACCGGCGCGGTCCTCAGGAACGGCGGCTATTATCTCGCAGGTGTTGAGGTCAAGGGCTGAGTAACAGTACTCATGGCCCTCCTGCGAACCGTCCGCGTCGGGCTCACGGAGCTGTTCTTCTGTCATCGGCCTGTTGCTGATGGCTAGAGGCGTCCTGCCCGCGGCAAGGGCCTCCGCCGTGTTTTCGCCGAGCACCGCGCCGTTTTCATCGTGGTATACGACTCTGTACACGCTTCTCAGATACACCGTGACGGTCGAGCCGCCTTTTACGTTGTCGGCCAGCATACCGCCGCCGGAGCTGACAATGCCGCGGCTGCCGTCCAGTCCATAGACAAGCGTGGCGCAGATACCCTCAATTGCGTATCCGTCCGCTGCAGTGAAAAGGATGTCCCGGCAGTCGTAACGGCTGAACTTGAAGTTCACGCGGCCGCTCCCGGCGTCAAAGCTGCCGTTTCCGAGCGGCTCGACTGTCAGAATTTCACTGAAATCTTCGCGCTCTGCACCGTCTGTGACTACGTTGATGCTTATCGCCGTGCCGTCGCGCTGCGTATCGTCCGCGGCCAGGGCTGCCGTCGCCGGCAGCAATACGGCCATAGCGACAGCCATAAGCAGGGCCGTCAATCGCTTTTTCATAATATTTTCTCCCCTTTGTATAATATCTGCGCGCTTTAAGGCACGCAGCTCACCGGATATTCCGGCGTCTTTTGCTTTACCTTTCCCGCGCAGACCGGGCAGCCGCAGCGGCCGCCGCGCGCGCGGGAATATATGACGGCCCGCCAGACGTGACCCTCCGGGCAGCGCCACCACACCCGGCGGTGGCTGCCGGTCGTCACCATTTCCGGCGTCAGGCCTCCGTTCAAGTCCTGCGCCCACTCGGCGGCGACCCTCGGCTCCTGAGACGCGAGGTCGTTGAAGCCGGGCAGCACGCGCCTTCCGGCGCAGTACGGGCAGCCGCTGCCCTTGCTGCGTGCGGATATGCCGGCCTGATACTCGTGCCCCAGCGGGCAGCGCTACCAGACGCGGCGGTTGCTGTATTCCGTAACCTCGCGCGGCGTGAGCGCGCCGTTGCGCTCGCTGTTCCATTCGGCCGCAAGCCGCGGATTCACGCTCTCGAGGTCGTTCTCGCCGGGGCTTATGCGCTTGCCTGCGCAGTAGGGGCAGCCGCTCCCGCGCGCGCGGGAGCATATCTCCGCGAGCCAGACATGGTCCCTTTCGCAGCGCCACCAGGCCTTTTTGTGGCTGTTGGGCAGAAGTGTCTCGGGCCTGAGGCCGGTATTCTTCTCCCAGACCCACTCGTCCATCAGCCGCGGGTAGAGAGTGGCGAGGTCGTTTCCGCCCGGCTCGGCCGTCCTCCCGGCGCAGACCGGGCAGCGCGAGCCACGCGTGCGGCTCGAAATCACAGCTTCCCAGGAATGCCCCTTTTCACAGCGCCACCAGGCTCTGCGTTTGCTGCCATAGCTCACGCCATGCGGCGTAAGCGGCGCGTTTTTCTCCGCGTCCCACTCGGCGAGCAGGCCGCTTTGAGTTTCAATACAGAAGTCATAAAGTGTTTTGCGCATTGCGGCCCCCTCTCATCGTTCCAGCCTGCCGCAGGCGTAGAGCTGCGCCTGGGCGCTTTTGGCCTCAAGGCTCTCGTACTGCACGGGGTCGCCGGCGTTGATTATCATGCCGTCGCCGACATAGATGGCGACGTGCGTGACGGTATAGGCGCTCTCGTAGGTCCCGGTGAAAAACACGAGGTCGCCTGGCAGCAACTCCTCCACGCTCACCTCGCTGCACATCTGGTACAGTCCCTGGGCGCTGGTGCGGCCCACGTCATAGCCCGCGGCGTTGAGCGCGTTGCAGACAAAGCCGGAGCAGTCGAAGCCGGTGTCGGGATAGGAGCCGCCCCAGACATAGGGCCAGCCGAGATATTTCTCCGCCTCGTTGAGCACGGCGGAAAAGACCGGGTCGGTGAGATATTTCTCGCTGACCTCGTAATCCTGGTAATCCTCCGTGAGGTATTTTTGATAATACGAATCTGGGAAGAGTTCCTCCGCGCCGCCGAGAATGGACATATACGAGACGTACTCGCCCAGCTGTTCGCGCGTGAGCATGGAAGCGGGAATAAAATTGAGCGGCGTGACCTCCAGCGTCACGGTGCAGACCGTAACCGTATACGGCTTGTCCGAGCGTTCGACATAGACGATCGTCTCTCCGGTTTCGGCGTCGGTCTCCGTACGCGTCTCGGTGACGGCGTTATAGCGAGTCTCCTCGCTGACGGTCTCGGTGAGCACGTACTGGCGGGCGAAGATATCCTCTATCGCGTCCTGCGCGCCGTCTATTGTCCAGAAGCCGTCGAGATACGCGGAGAGCAGCGAGAGCAGGATGTAGGGGTCATGCTCTATGCCGCCAAGCTCGTAGACATACTCGTCGCAGCCGGGATTCAAAAGCTCCTAGTTTTCGAGCGTGAACTCGAGGTTCGCCTCCATGGAGGCGTATTTGCTCTCGGCGGCGAGCAAAGCCCCATCCGAGGCCCGGTAGTAGGCCGGTTTCAGGCTCTCCCGCTCGCCGGAGAGGGGATAAATTGTCGCTTCCTCTCCGGAGCCGGCTTTGGCTTCAGCCTCCTCCGCGCCCGCCGAAGCGGCGGGCGCTTCGTCCGAGGACGCCGCGTGGCCGTATGCGGCGGGCTCCGCGGGGCGCGCGGCCGAGCCGGTCCACGCCCCAAGCGGGACGCTCAGCAGCGCGGCGGCCGCCGCTGCCGCTGCAAAACGCCTGAGAACGGTCATTCCACAGCCACCGCCCGGATGCAGCCGCCGTCCTCTGCGCCGCGGTCATAGTAGACGGTTATATCGCCGGAGTAGGCCAGCGCCTGCTCGAGCGCCGTGCCGAGGCTGGCGGAATCGGCGTACCAGCCGCCCGTTGTGGAGTTGTAGACCTGTACGTCATCGGATATGCGGTAGAGCACGCCGTCTATCTCGACATACTCGCCGCCGACAAAGTCGGAGCGCTCCACGCTCCTGCCGCGCAGGGTTATGACGTCCACTGCCGCGCCCGAGGCCGTATATGCCGCGCCGACGAAGGCTCCTGCGCGGACATTGCCCGCGCCGCTGAGCTCGCCGGTGGAGCCGGAGGAGTTTTCGACACTCAGACTGCCGCCGCTGACTGACGCGAGGCCATAGGTGTAGGCGGCGCCCGTGACGTTTTTGAGCAGGATGACGTCGGCCTGGCCGTTCGAGTCCAGGTGGGCGTAGCTCACGCTTGACGCGCCGATGGTATCCGTCCAGCCTATATCGTCGAGGCTGATCTCCGTCACACAGCCGCGCCCGGCCCACTCATAGGCCGCCGCGCCCGGCGCTATGTCATAGCGGCCCAGCGTCATGTCCTCAATGTCAAGTCTGCCGTAAGCGTTTGAGGCCGAAATGGGCGAGACGCTTATTTTGCCGGAGCCGGAGGAGCGCACCGAGACAAGCGTGCCGATATACCGCTCCTCCGCGTCGGAGCACTCGCCCGTGAGCGCGAGACCGCCCGCGAGGGACACGGTATAGCTCCCGTCCGCGTTTTCGCTTAGGACGCCTATCATGTCGTTCTTATACTTGCCGGCCGTTTCCGCGGCCGCGACGGCGGCGTCCGTCGTGAGCAGCAGCGTGGCCGTGCGGCCGAGGCTGAGCTTCGCGAAGTCGCCCTGCGCGCCCTCGGTTACGGAGTATTCGGCGCCGGACACCGTGACGGTCTGCGGCGCGTCCATGCTGGGGTAGACGGCCTCGATAACGCCGGTTATGCGCCGGTCGGAGACGAGGATGGCCGCGTTGGCGGCGTCCCAGGTGGCAACGTCGTATTTTGCAAGGTCGTCTACAGAGGCGGCTTCGCCGTTTTTGTATATCGTATAGTCGCCCGTGACGCCAAGACCCTTGATAAACGAACTGAGCGCCTTTGCGCCGCTTGACGAGGCGATTACCGCCTTCCCGCTTGTCGCGGTCGGCGTGCCGACGGTCTCCACGTCGCCGTCGGAGTTCAGATAGAGCCGCACGGTGCTGCCGCTGCTGAGGTTTACATAACCCGTGATGAAGCTGTACCGTTCGCCGCGGTAGACCAGGGATGCCGAGGCCGGGATGGAGTAGACCGCGCCGCTGTCAGTGGTGATGCTCGCGCTTGTCGCGCTCTTTACGCGCACGGATACGACGCTGGCCGCATCCGGTATGAAGCCGCAGGCCGCGCCCGCGGAGTTCAGCAGCAGCGTGCCGCGCGTGCCCACAAGCTCGCCGGGCAGGCTGGCACTCTGGGCGTAATATGTCGTTGCGCCGCCGGCGTAGACCTTGACGCTGCTCGCGCCTAGGTCGGAAACGGCGCTGTTGGAGAGCAGTATCGCCTGCTGCACGCTCGACGCCGAGATGGTCGAGGCGTAGGCCGCGCCGGACACGGTGTCGGCGCGGAGTGCGTTGTAGAGCAGCAGCGCCGCCTGCCCGCCCGTGAGGCGCGAGCCCGCCGAGAGGCTCAGGCCGCTTGAAAGGCCGAGCTCGCGCGCTTTGTCTATGTAGTCGTCCGGCCAGGCCGTGCCTATGTCGGACGAGGTATAGCCCAGTGCCTTGAGTGCCGCCGTGACGGCGTCGTCCCAGGTGAGAGCTTCGTCCGGGCTGAAAGAGCCGTTTCCGTCGCCCGTGAGCACGCCCTCGCTGCTGACGAGGTTTATATAGCTCGCATTCGCGCTGCCGGCGGGGACGTCGACGTACATTGTGCGCCGGGCGTAGGAGTCCGCCTCTGCGCCCTTGCCTAGCGCGTAGGCGAGCAGGCGCGCAAACTCGCCGCGCGTGATACGCTCCGTCGAGCTTATCGCCCCGTCCGTGTACGCTCCCAGGCCCTCGAGCACGGCGACTGCGAGCGAGGTGTTGTCGTCCCCCGACGCGGCCGAGGCCGGGACAGGTCCGAAGGCGCTCAGCATGAGGGCGAGCGCCAGGGCCAGCGTAAAAATGCGTTTTTTC
>CALXGL010000167.1 GCA_944387825.1 uncultured Oscillospiraceae bacterium
AGGTTTACAAGGCTGGATTTTCCGGCGCCGGTGCCGCCGATAACGCCTATGGTCTCTCCGGACTTGATATGAATGTCAATGTCGGAAAGGGCGTTCTTGCCGGAACCGTGCTTGTAAGAGAAGTTGACGTGGTTAAAGTCGATGTCGCCGTTGGGAACCTCGTATACGGGATTCTCCGGGTCGTGCAGGTCGGGGGTCTCGCGCAGAACCTCGCTGATACGCCGGACGCTGGCGACAGACATCGTTATCATGACAACCAGCATGCTGAGCATCATGAGGCTCATAAGCAGGCTCATGATGTAGCTGAAGAGGCTGGTGAGGTCGCCGGTGGTCAGTTCGCCGCCGACGATGAAATTGGCGCCCATCCAGCTGACCATGATGATGCAGAAGTAGACGGCTATCATCATGGCGGGGTTGTTGAAGGCCAGCAGGCCCTCCGCCTTGACGGCGAGCTTATATAGCGCTGTGCTGGCCTTGGAGAACTTCTTGTCCTCGTAGCCCTCGCGCACGAAGGCCTTGACCACGCGTATGGCGTTGACGTTTTCCTGCACGCTGGCGTTCAAATCGTCATAGCCGTCAAACATTTTGCGGAAGATGCGTATGGTGACTACCATTATCGCGCCCAGCACTACAATCAGGAACAGAGCCGCAATCAGGAAAGTCGGCGCTATCTGCGGGCAGATGATGAGGCACATGATGAAGCTGAAAATCAGGTTCAGCGGGGCGCGCACCGCCATGCGCGTGCACATCATGTAGGCCCACTGCACGTTCGTGATATCCGTCGTCATGCGGGTGACAAGGCCGGGGACGGAGAATTTGTCGATGTTCGCAAAGGAAAAAGTCTGAATTTTATTGTATATGGCTTCGCGCAGGTTCGCTGCGAAGCCGGTGGATGACTTTGACGCAAAGCGGCCGGCCAGCGCGCCGAAGCCCAGAGATACTATGGCCATCAGCACCATAAGTATACCGTATCTGACGACAACCGAAAGGTTAGACGCCTGCAGGCCTTCGTCAATAATTATAGCGGTTACGAAGGGCATCAGTATCTCAAGCAGGACCTCGCCCGTGGTGAGGCCCATCGTGATAAAGGCGTCCTTGCCGTATTTACCCGCTTGTTTGAGAACAAGTTTCAAAGCTAAAATCCCTCCAGTTTGCTTTAATCCTCGGGCAGAGAAAGATTTTGAAGCATTTTCTTCTGCAGACTGTCCAGCGTACGGATTTCATCCTCGGTAAAACCGCGGTAGAGCAGGTCCGGCAGAGTCCTGAGCGAAGCGCCCATGGAGTCCCTTACCATAGTGCCCTTCTCGGTGGCGTACAGCAGCTTGCGCCGCTCGTCAAGCAGACAGGATTCTACGCGTACGTAGCCCTTTTCGCGCAGCCGCTTTATCAGGCCGGACGCTGCGGCCATAGAGAAGTTCAGGTCACGGTGAAGTTCCGTAAGAGAAACCCCGGTGTTTGAATGCTTCAGTATATACAGCAGCACGCGGGCCTGAACGCCCGTCAGGCCCTGCTGAGAGAGCGCGCGGTCGGCCCTTGCGTTTAGCTGGATGCTGATGCATCTGCTGTCCCTGACCATTTCTCCAAGGTCAACATCCATGCTGTCTTCTCTCCTTTCTTTAGGACGTTAACTATTTGGACGTTGATATTTATAGCACGATAAGGCTTGAATGTGAAATACAAATATGTTATTATCTATAAAACGTTTTTATAGATAATTAATATCACACAAAAACATATTGCACAGTGAAGGGGTAATTTGTTTGAACACGACACAGATTGAATGCTTCCTGGCCGTTGCAAACAGCCTTAATTTTTCGCGGGCGGCCGAGCAGCTGCGCCTTACGCAGCCGGCGGTCAGCCACCAGATAAGCTCTCTGGAGGATGAGCTTGGCGTAAAGCTCTTCAACCGCACGAGCAAGAGCGTGCGGCTCACGCAGGCGGGGTATCTGTATACTCAGTATGCCGGCGAAATACTGCGGCTTTTCAACGTGTCGAAGGGCCGCCTCAAAGCCGCACGGGAGGAGCAGCAGCGCGTTCTGGGCATAGGCTGCAGCAACACCATGGAGATGTGGATGATTTCTTCCGCTCTTTCCCGGCTGCGCA
This sequence comes from uncultured Oscillospiraceae bacterium, assembly GCA_944387825.1. Lineage (GTDB taxonomy): Bacteria > Bacillota > Clostridia > Oscillospirales > Oscillospiraceae > Scatomorpha. The sequence goes on from CALXGL010000167.1 coordinate 2,104, forward strand.
CACTGGAGCCGGACTTCGTGCCGGCGTTTCGTGTCGTACCGCATAACGCCCTTGAAAATCTGCTCTACGACGGTGAAATACAGATAATGCCCACATTTAAAGAGAGCGCGCCGAAGCGGGCGGTTTACCGGGAGCTTTCCATGTGCGGGGTGGTCTGCGCCGTGTCGGCGGACAGGCCCATGGCCGCAAAGCAGAGCGTTTCCGTGCAGGATATGCTGGACAGCGGACTCATCGCCATTTCCCGCCCGAATGCCGCTCCGAGGGCGGTCATAACGGTGCAGAATCAGCTTATCGCGGGAAGCGGGCCGGGAAATATGATATTCTGCGAGAGTATAGAGACGCAGAGCGCGGTTGTGTCCTCCGGCTTCGCCGCCGCGGTAATGGCCGACATTCCGGGCATACGTATTCCGGGCGTAAGCTATATACCCATAGAGGGGACGGAAAGCTGCTCTTACGGAGTGTCCTGGATGGCCGACGAGCTGACTCCGCTGCTGCGCCGGATGCTGCAGATTCTGATTGAATTTTCCGGCGCAAAACAGAGCAAATAACCCCCCGGGGGGCTTGCGTGCGGCGGAGCCGGACGGATATAATATTTTTAACGATGGAAAGGAGCTGGCATTATGAGAAGGATGATAAGTTTTATTCTGGCGTTCATAATGCTGTGCGGACTCTCGGGCTGCGGAGGGAATACGGAAGAACCCGCCGCGACAGGCGGCTCGGCCGCAATAACCGACGCGCTTGGGCGGGAGGTTTTGGTTCCGGAGACGGTTGAACGCATAGTGGTGCTGGGCAACGCGCCGCGTATGGCGGTGTATCTGGGGCTGGACGGCCTGGTCGCCGGCTACTCCGGCATGAGCGGCGGAGATATAAGTCCTCTGACGGGCTACGCCTATGTCACTAAGGACGCATGGGCGGATAAAAGCGTCGTAGGCACGGATTCATCCGGAAACACCTCGTATAACAGCGAGGAAATAATCCTCACCGGCGCGGACGTTATATTCTGCACGGCCACGGCCGACGTGGCCGACAGGCTCCAGCGCGAAACGGGCATCCCGTGCGTCGCCCTCGAGCAGGGGACGCTGTTCGGCGAGGACTTTGAGCGCTCTCTGGGCATAATGGCCGCGGTATGCGGCGTCGGGGAGAGGGCAGAGGCGATATTTGACTATGTTGGCGAGTGCTTCGGCGAGCTTGCAGGCCTTACGGCGGGCATTCCGGAAGCCGGGCGCCGCACCGTGCTGAGCGCCGCCGCCACTTTCCGCGGCGCGCATGGGATTGAGGGAATCCGGGTGAACGACCCCGTCATGCAGAGCATAAACGCGCTGAACCTCGCGGACGCGGACGCCGATTCCGGCGTAAAAGACTCGTACACTGTTGACAAGGAACAGATACTGGCCTGGAACCCCGAATATATATTCCTGGACAGCGGCGGGGTTTCGCTTGTGCGCCGGGACTATGCCGAGCACCCGGAATTTTATGCCGCGCTGGACGCGTTTGAAGATGGACATATATATCAGTATCCCAGCTCGACCAGTTACTACGATAACATGGAGATAAGTCTGGCCAACTGCTATTTTGTCGGAAGCGTGCTCTACCCCGAAGCTTTTGCGGGCGTGGACTTTGAGGCAAAGGCCGGGGAGATATTCGACTTTTTCCTCGGCGAGCCGGACTACGCCGAGGTGCTGGCGGAGTTCGGAGCTTACTATGGGACGGTTGATTTGGAAAATGAATGAGCTGAAACACCCGGGTTTGGACAGGCTGCGCAGGAAGAAACTGCTCTGCCTGGTGCTGACGCTCCTGCTGCTGGCTGCGGCGGCTCTGGTCTCGGCGGGCACGGGCTCTATAAACCTCTCGCCCGGCGAGGTGCTCTCCGCACTTTTCGGCGGCGGGGAACAGATGGCCCGTACGGTGCTCTTTGAGATACGCCTGCCGCGTACTGTGGCGGCAATACTTGTCGGCGCGGCGCTGGGCATGTCCGGAGCGGTCATGCAGTGCGTTTTGAATAATCCTCTCGCTTCCGCGTCTACGCTTGGCGTCAGCCAGGGCGCGGCTTTCGGCGCGGCGCTGGGCATCATAGCTTTCGGCGGAGGCGTCGTGGAATCGGGGGACTACGCAGTTCAGATTAATAATCCCT
>CALXGL010000168.1 GCA_944387825.1 uncultured Oscillospiraceae bacterium
CTCGGCGCTGCCGCCGTAGCTGGGCAGCTGCTTGGCGCGTATGACCGTGACGCTCCTCGGCTCCACGGCGTAGCGCCCGGCGGTGAAGGCGTCGGCCATATACAGCCGCAGGCCGCCCAGGCGGCGCATGGCGGCGTCGAAGGGTATGAAGTAGTCCTCCGGCCTGCTGAGGAGCTTGCCGGCCCTGGAGAGGCTTGTGACGTCCTCCGTGACGCGCTTTATGTACGCGCGCGCCGCCTCGGCGAAGCGGGCGGGCTGGTCCAGGACGACGGCGGCGTCCTCGGGCAGGTAGTCCAGCGCGGTATAGGCGCCGCCGTAGATGAGCGCGGCGTAGCGGTCCGCAGCCGGCAGCTCGGCGCCGGAGAGCAGGCGCTCGGCGTCCTCGCGCAGGACCCCGGCCAGCTGCGCTCCGGTTTCGCCGGCGCGGCGCTTTTCCACGCGCGCGGCCAGCTCCTCCAGCCTGCGGCCCAGGGCCTGCGCCCCTCCCGCGGCCAGCGTGGGCAGCACCTCCGCCGCCGGGACCACGCGGCAGGACTCCAGGCTCTCGGTCCGGCGCTGGCTGCCCGTATCGAAAAAGCTCATGAGGTCTATCTCGTCGTCCCAGAACTCCACGCGGACGGGCTGGCCGTAGGCCGGGGAGAAAAAGTCCAGTATCCCGCCGCGCCGGCAGAACTGGCCCGGCCCCTCTACCTGCACCGCGCGGGAATAGCCGCAGCGCAGCAGGGCGTCCTCCACGTCCTCCGGCTGGGCGCGCGTGGACATGTCCAGCGTGAAGGCCGCGCGGCGGAACACCTCCGGCGGCATGGCCAGCTGCAGCAGGGCCTCGGCGCTGGCGGCCACGACCCTGCCGCCGTCCATGAGCGCGGCGAGGGCGTTTATCCTGCGCTGCTCGGCGCTGCGGCTCATGGCGTCGGCGCTGTAGAAGAGGTAGTCCCTGCCCGTAAGCAGGACGCACTCCTCCCCCGTGAGGGCGGAGACGTCCGCCGCGAGAGACTGGGCAGCGCCGTCGTCCGGGCAGAGCAGCAGCGTCGTGCGGCCGTATTTTACCCTGAGCGCGGCGGCCAGGTGCGCCCTGTGTACCGCTGAGAGGCCGGAAACGAGCGCAGGAAGCCGCCCGCTCTCCTCCGGGGCGGGGAGGGCGGCGGCGTCCGGGTCCGACAATATGGAAAGAGCGAGTATCCTTTCATCCGTTGACATAGCACCGCTGATTATACCAGCTTCCTCCGGCGAAAGCAAACGTTTCCCGCTGCCGGAGCGAAATTTGCCCGGGCGGCGCCGTCAATCCGCAGTTCGCACTATTTTAGGAGCCGGGTATACATTTATTTAATATAAATACATCATAGACAAGCGGGCGAAAATTTGATATAATACTATGAGTGGAACTGTATGCACGTCCTCAGTCCGGGGACGTTTTTTCTTGAGGGGAGGCTGTCCGATGGATTCCATGGAGGATATCTGGAAACATATACTCGAGGTCATCGCCGGGGAGATAACCCCGACGGCCTACAACACCTGGTTTTCCGAGTGCAGCGTCGTGGACATCACCGACTGCAAGCTGGTGCTGCACACGACGAGCGAGTTCAAGCGCAACATGATAGTCAACCGCTTCGGCGAGACGATCAAGGGCATACTGTACGACATCTTCTCCTGCGAATTTGAGCTTGAGGTCCTGGCCGGGGACGAGCTGCTGGACTACGAGCGGGCCTCCTCGCGCGAGCCGTCGCCGTACCCGGAGATGGACGGCTACACCTTCGACCGCTTCGTCGTAGGCCCCTCCAACAAATTCGCCCACGCGGCGGCCGTGGCCGTGGCGGAAAACCCGGGGAAGCTGTATAACCCCCTCTTCATCTACGGCAACTCCGGCCTCGGCAAGACGCACCTGCTGCTGGCCATAGGCGAGAAGATACACCACGACCACCCCGAATTCAAGATCGCCTACCTGAAGGGCGACGACTTCATAAACGAGCTTATCCACTCCTTCCGCACCGGCACAAGCGAGGACTTCCGCAACAAGTACCGCAACATGGACCTGCTGCTCATGGACGACATCCAGTTCCTCGCCACAAAACGCAGCGCGCAGGAGGAGGCCTTCCACACCTTCAACAGCGTCTACGAGGCCGGGCATCAGATAGTGCTGACGGCCGACCGGCCGCCTATGGAGATGTCGCTGCTGGACGACAGGCTGCGCACGCGCATAGAGGGCGGCCTGATGGCCGACGTGCAGCCGCCGGACATAGAGACGCGCACGGCCATCATACTCAACAAGGCCGCCGCCCTGGGCCTGGCCCTGCCGAACGACGTCGTGGACTACATAGCCGAGAACATCACCAGCAACGTCCGCCAGATAGAGGGCGTGGTCAAGCGCCTGACCGCCTTCAAGCAGATAATGAACGACAGCATCAGCGTATCCACCGTCAAGCGCGCCATAAAGGACGTCATCCACGTCGGAAACTACATCCCCACCCCGGAGATAATCATCGAGGAGACCGCGCGCTACTACTCCCTGCAGCCCGGCGAGCTGCGCGGCCAGCGCCGCAGCAAGAATCTGGCCATGGCCCGCCAGGTGAGCATGTACCTCATCCGCAACCTTACAAACCTCTCCCTCGTGGACATAGGCAACCAGTACGAGGGCCGCAACCACTCCACCGTGCTCGCCTCCATCCGCAAGGTGGAGGACATGATCAAGGCCGACCCCAACATGGCCGCCACCGTGCGCGACATTTCGGCCAACATCAACTCCCGCTCCTGAGCGGCGCTTTTCAACAGCCTGATGTCGGCTGTTGAAAGAAAACCTGTGCGTTGCTGTCGGAAATTTTTCTGACTGTTTTTGCCTGTTGGCGGCTGTTGAAAAGCGCCCTTCGTTTTTCGACACGGATTTTTCCCGCCGCCGCTGTGTTTTACCCGGTTTTCCACAATCAACAGCGCCAGCGTCCACTACCACCAAATATATAAGATTCCTTTCTATACAGCTGAAAAAAGCGCGTTCTGCGCGAGGAGGGCAAACTATGAAATTCACCTGCGAGAAACACATACTTCAGGCGGCAGTGAACGCCGCGTCCAGGGCCGCCAGCGCCCGCAGCTCCATACCCGCGCTCGAGGGCCTGCTCATCCAGGCCGGCAGCGGTGTGCGCGTCACCGGCTACGACCTGCGCAAGGGCATATATCAGAACATAGAGGCCGAGGTGGAGCAGAGCGGCGAGGCCGTGGTCATGACGGCGAAGCTCCTGGGCGAGATGATGCGCGTCCTGCCCGACGGTATGGTCACCGTGGAGGTAGGCGAGAACGGCAAGACCAGCATAAAGTGCGGCATGAGCGAGTACAGCTTCATGAGCCTGCCCGCCTCCGACTACCCCGAGCTGCCGGAGAGCGACTACGCCAACGCCATCACCCTCGAGCAGCAGAAGCTGAGCGAGATAATAGACGAGACCATCTTCGCCGTCTCCGTGAACGAGAGCAGGCCCGTGTATATGGGCAGCCTGTTCGAGCTGGAGGGCGGCAGGCTGACCGTCGTCTCCGTGGACGGCTACCGCCTTGCGCTCAGGCGCGAGGAGGTCTCCGGCAGCGGCGAAAACGCGCGCTTCATCGTCCCTGGCAGCGTGCTGCAGGACGTCTCCCGCCTCTGCGCCAAGAGCGAGGACCCGGTGATGATAGACCTTGCCGAGAGGCACGTCTCCTTCTCCATGGGCGGCACCGTGGTGATCTCCCGGCTGCTGGAGGGCGACTTCCTCAACTACCGCAAAACCATACCCGAGAACTTCCGCTGCCGCCTGGGCGTGCAGCGCGCGGATATGCTCTCCGCCACAGACCGCGTCAGCCTGGTGGTGGACGAGACGGTCAAAAGCCCCATACGCCTGACCTTCGGCGACGGCGTGATAGACTTCGTGTGCAGCACCTCCCTCGGCGCGGCCCGCGACGTCTGCATGTGCTCCGGCGACGGCGGCGGGACCGAGATAGGCTTCAACGGCCGCTACCTGCGCGACGCGCTGCGCGCCGCCCCCGCCGAGGAGCTGAGCGTCTGCATCAACACCGGCAGCTCCCCCTGCGTGATGGTCCCGGCCGACGGCAGCGACAGCTTTGTCTACATGGTCCTGCCCGTCAGGCTGGCGAAGTGAAAAAATGGAGAGAATTGAGATAAACACGGAGTTCATCAAGCTCGACGCCTTCCTCAAGTTTTCCGGCGCGTGCGAGACCGGCGGCGAGGCCAAGCTCTGCATAGAGGACGGGCTTGTCCGCGTCAACGGCAAGGCCTGCGCCATGCGTGGGAAGAAGCTGCGCCCCGGCGACACGGTTGAACTGGACGGCGAGGAGTACGAGGTGGCCCGGGCATGATGGTCCGGCGCATCGCCCTGAACGGCTGGCGCAACTACGACTGGGAGACCGTGGAGTTCGCCCCGGACATAAACGTAGTCCGCGGCCGCAACGCCCAGGGCAAGACCAACCTGCTGGAGGCCGTATACATGCTGGCCATGGGCCGCAGCTTCCGCAGCCGCTACGACCGCGAGCTTGTGGGCTTCGGCTTTTCCTCCGCGGAGATACTCGCGGACGTGGAGGCGGCCGGCCGCGAGCAGACGGTGCGGATAGTGCTGACGCCCGGCAGCCGCAAGCAGATAAGCGTGAACTCCGTGAAGAAGTCCGCGGCAGAGCTGGCGGGGACGATAACCGTCGTGCTCTTCTGCCCGGAGGACCTGGCCATAGTCCGGGAGGGCGCCGCCGTGCGGAGGCGGCTGATGGACAACGCCATAAGCCAGCTGCGGCCGGGCTACGCCGCCGCGCTGACGGAGTTCAACCGAATCTACGACCAGAAGAGCGCGATACTGCGCGACTGGCGCGAAAAGCCCTCCCTGCTCTACGCCCTCGACGACTTCTCCGAGCGGCTGTGCCGGCTCTCGGCGCGGCTGATACGCTACAGGGCGTCCTTCGCCGCCAGGCTGGACGCCGCCGCGCGGCCCATACACCGGGAGTTCTCCGGCGGCGCGGACGAGCTTGGCCTCGCGTACAGGACCGTCTCCACGGTGGGAAACCCCTTCGCCTCGGAGCGGGAGGTGTATTACGCCGTATGCGAGCACCAGGAGAGCCACCGCCAGGCCGAGCTGGACAGCGGGCAGTGCCTGACGGGCGCGCACAAGGACGACCTGGAGATCTCCATAAACGGCATGAGCGCGCGCATCTACGCCTCCCAGGGACAGAAGCGCACGGCTGCGCTGAGCCTGAAGCTGGCCGAGCGGGAGATACACCTCCAGGAGACGGGCGAGTACCCCATCCTCCTGCTGGACGACGTCCTGAGCGAGCTGGACGCGAAGCGGCAGGAGTTTGTGCTCAACCGCATAGGCGGCGGCCAGACGCTTATCACCTGCTGCGAGGACGACGGCATAACCGAGCGCACGGGCGGCCGTGTCATAACCGTGGACGGCGGGAAGGCGGTGCGCTGATGTACGTAAACATAGGCGGCGGATGCGTCCTGCGCGGCGAGGGGATCGTCGCCGTGTTCGACATGGACAACGCAACCTGGTCGCGCGTGACGCGCGACGCCCTCGCCCGGGCGGAGAAGCTGGGCGAGGTGGTAAACGCGGCGGAGGACCTGCCGCGCAGCTTCGTCCTCTGCGAAGAGGGCGGGAAACGAAGGATATATCTATCTCAGCTGTCCAGCGCGGCCATAGCGCGGCGCAGCGCGGCTGAACTCAGGTAAAGGATGCGAACGAATGTCTGACATCAACGAAAAGATAACTCAGGAATACGACGCGAGTAAAATCCAGGTACTCGAGGGCCTGGAGGCCGTGCGTATGCGCCCGGGCATGTATATCGGCTCTACAAGCGCCAGCGGACTGCACCATCTGGTGTATGAGATCGTCGATAACGCCATAGACGAGGCCCTGGCCGGCTATTGCGACCACATCGAGGTGACGATAGAGCAGGGCAACGTCATATGCGTCTCGGATAACGGCCGCGGCATACCCGTGGACATACAGGAGCAGACCGGGAAGCCCGCGCTCGAGGTCGTCTACACCGTGCTGCACGCCGGCGGCAAGTTCGGCGGCGGCGGGTACAAGGTCTCCGGCGGACTGCACGGCGTCGGCGCGAGCGTGGTGAACGCGCTCTCCGACTGGCTGGAGGTGTCCGTACACAAGAACGGGAAGATATACCAGATGAAGTTCTCCCGCGGCGAGATAACGCAGCACATGGAGGTTGTCGGCGAGACGGACCACACGGGCACCGTCGTGCGCTTCCACCCCGACCCGGAGATGTTCGAGGAGACGGAGTTCGACTACGACACCCTCCACACCCGCATGCGCGAGCAGGCCTTCCTGAACGCTGGGCTGCGCATCTCCACGGAGGACAAGCGCTCTGGCCGCGAGCAGAAGGACACGATGCACTACGCGGGCGGCATACGCGAATACGTGAGCTATCTCAACCGCAACAAGACCCCGCTGCACAGCGACGTCATATACATGGCCGGCGAGCGCGAGGACTCCGAGTGCGAGATAGCCATGCAGTATAACGACGGCTACAACGAGATGCTCGTCTCCTTCGCGAACAATATACACACGCCCGAGGGCGGCATGCACGAGACGGGCTTCAAGGCGGCGCTC
>CALXGL010000169.1 GCA_944387825.1 uncultured Oscillospiraceae bacterium
GTCGGCAAAAACGCCAGGCTGAAGTACGTGGAGAAGCACTATGCCGACGGCGACGGCTCCGGCGAGCGCATAATGAACCCCACCACCATCATAGAGCTCGACGAGGGCGCGTATATGGAGATGGACACCACGCAGATAAAGGGCATCGACTCCACCAAGCGCGTCACAACCGCCAAGGTAGGGGAGAAGGCGACGCTCATAGTGCGCGAGAAGCTCATGACCCACGGCAGGCAGGTCTCCGACAGCGAGTTCACGATAGACCTCGACGGCGACGACAGCTCCGCCAACGTCATAAGCCGCGGCGTCGCGCGCGACAAGTCGCGCCAGGTGCTCGTGCTGCGGATAAACGGCAACGCGCGCTGCTACGGCCACAGCGAGTGCGACAACATCGTCATGGACGAAAGCTATGTGCAGGCCATCCCCGAGATAACCGCCAACAGCGTGGAGGCGAGCCTCGTCCACGAGGCCGCGATAGGCAAGATAGCCGGCGAGCAGATAACCAAGCTCATGACCCTCGGCCTTACCGAGGCCGAAGCCGAGGAGCAGATAGTAGCCGGGTTCCTGAAGTAACTCGCAATGCAGCAATATTGAATGTCCCCGGAGCGTGTGGAGGACAAAAAGCCCCCTGATGTAGGAAAGCAGAACTGCATCAGGGGGGCTTTTGCCGGCGTCGGTTTTTACTGGAGAGGTTCGGCGCTATTCCTTTTATGAGGCTTTGCTGCAAATATGCTCTCAGGCTCGGCGGGCGGGTATGCCGGACTCGCAGGGAACGCCGCACTGGCACTTGCCGCAGCCGTAGTAGGGCTTGCCCTCCATGCGCGTGGCGTTGAGGTATGCGGCGCACTTGACGTGATCCTTACCGTGCTCGAGAGATATGGCCCCGGCGGGACAGCGCGCCGCGCACGCGCCGCAGCGCGTGCAGTAGTCATAGAGGCCGGCGTAGGGACGTCCGGACGGCTCAAGAGCCAGGGTGGTGACCACGCTGCCAAACCGGCCGGCGACGCCGCGGGGAGTTATCAGGCCCTTAGAGAGCGAGAAAGTCCCGAGGCCGCAGGCATAGGCAATATGACGCTCGGACCAGTTGCTGGTGAACGAGGCCCCGTCCCAGACCGCGGGATTTGGCGCGGTTACGCTCTTAAAGCGCGGATCCGAGCAGGGCACCACAGACGGGAATCCGGCGGATTCAAGCTCTCCGGCAATGTATGCGGCGAGCTGCATTACCATGCGCTGCCCCTCTATACGCCCATGCAGCCACTGGCTGGAGGCGGATGCGCCGCTGCGGTTGCTGCGCCGAATCTCGCCGGAGAAAGGGAGAAAGAAGCTTATGACGCTGCGCGCGCCGGGAAGCCACCGTTCAGGCGGCATGAACTGCGGCCCGACCGCCCCGGGCCTTTGCAGCTCGGTGAACAACGCGTCGTCCGCCGAGGCGCAGCCAAGCAGGGGCGGGTCGTATATACGCAGCCCGGCCAGCTCCGGGGCCAGCGCGTCTTCCTCTGAAACATAGTTGTATGCGCAGCCGGACACGTACATTGCCGCCAGCTTTTCAATACTTTTCCTGTCCATAACGCGCCTCCGTGAGTTTTTTATATTATATCACGCGGGAAACGGCGTGGGAAGAGGCAGCTTTCTACGTACAGCGCCGGGCCTGCCTTTCTCCTGTTTTCCTGCCTGCAGATAGATTCACTGCGGAGGCGGCTCAGGCCGAGAAAATCTTCGAAAAAAGTTCTTGACAAACGCGGCGCGTTCTGCTATTATAATCAAGCACCGCGCGAGAGACACCTCGCCGGACAGAAGTAAATAAGACTTCCGTGGGGGTATAGCTCAGCTGGGAGAGCGCTTGAATGGCATTCAAGAGGTCAGCGGTTCGATCCCGCTTATCTCCACCAGAAAAAGTCCTGAAATCGCAAGATTTCAGGACTTTTTCTTTGCTTTCAGCCTGATACCTATTGCGTCAAGTGCCCTATTCTTGCGCGCCTTTTCTCAGGTTGCAATCGCGGCAGAGCATCTGGCAGTTTTCCGGCGTTGTATGTCCGCCCCGACTCCAAGGCGTGATGTGGTCGCCATGCATCTGCTCAAGCTTGAACTCCTTACCGCAGATAGCGCACTTGTGGCCCTGTTTTTCGTACGTTTCGCGCAGCGTACGCTGGTCGAACGCGCGGATGGACAGCGCCTTCTCCTTGCCGGTCAGCAGATACTCGTAGACGCCAGCCTTCCGGGAAACGTCCTCGTCGGCCATCAGCTCGCGCACGCGCTCCTCAAGCGCCCTCGGGTCGAGGTCGCGCCGCTCGTGATGCTCGTTGTAAAACAGACCCCACGGAAGACCTTTCATCTCCCTGCGCTTCTGTGGAAACACCGCCTGCACCCACTCGATGACCGAGCGGAAGTAGCTCCACAGAGCCTGTGCCGTCGGGTCGTTCTGATGCTCCGCCATGTAACCCTCGATGGTCTTGCCCTCTGCGGAAGCCGCCCACGAGATGGCCGTCTCGAGGAACTCCTGGCGAATGCTCAAACCCTTCAGGTAATCGTCCGCCAGCGTGGATGCCGCGCAGCCCGTCTTTGAGAAGTACCGTTTAGCGTCGGACACCCATGAGCCCGCGTACACGGCGTTGCGCAGCTCCTGGTCGGTCAGCTGCTCGCCCGCGATGTTGATGATGCGGAACCACTCCAGTTTCTCGGAGTCCGTGCCCTCGCACACATACACGAACAGCTCGTAATCAAGAATCTGCTTCTGCCGGTCGCCGGGCAGGTTGTAGAAATACTTGTCGTCCACGGAGAAGGAGCCGTCCACGTACTCGCACAGCGAAATCGTGCGCTGCTGGCCGTCCAGCACCTCGTACCTCGGCTCGTCCGGGTCGTCCTCGTATTGCTCGCCGCGGTCAACCCAGTACATGACGTTCAGAGGCAGGCCCTTCATTACGGTGCGGATGACCTCATCGCGCTGCTTGTCCTTGTAGACGAACTCGCGCTGGTACTTCGGGCGGATATCCAGCTGCTCGTCGTAGCCGACCACGCCCTCCTCGGCGTCGTTGAAATATCCCTCGGTGACCTCGCGAACGGTCACCTTGCGCTCTTCGATATGCATTGCTGCTGCACCACCTTCGATTGTTCTGGATGCTTGTTACGGATGAAAATACGCATGTAGGTAGATTTGAGAGTTCCATCATTTTGCCTGATGACACAGCATCTATTCAAATCGCTGTAATTTGCGTATTCTGCCTTTGTGTATACTTTCGTTTTCAGCGGACAATCACGGTCTGACAACCCTGCAATTTCAAATTGCTCAGGGTTGTGTTGGCCCAAATACGTAATAGGAACACCCATCAATCCTTCGTAATCACAGGGAATATCAGATACCTTTGACACTTCAATCGCGTCATAATTCTCGTATGTTGGATATTCATCAGACAAATATCGTTTGACGAGAATCATTGTTTCGTGACGCTTTTTAATATCAAGATTTGTAAACCAGCAAATGTTTCCGAAAGAAGCAACAAGTTTACCATCCTCATCCACCTTGATGTTTTTACGTTCAGATTTTTCTGAAGGGACGTAGAACAACTTAGGGGCAGGATTGTTATTACCTAACCAGATTTCATTTCCCATCATCAATGGGAATATTTCTTTATATTTGGTCGCATTTTGATTGCCAATGATGATAAACTTCTTTTTGTGCTCGACTAAAACCGCCACATACTCGCGGAACAGCGAGAACGGCGGATTCGTAACCACGATATCCGCTTCATCGAGCAGCGCCAGGCACTCTTCTGAACGAAAATCTCCATCACCATCAAGCTCGACAAGCTCGTTTTCATGCGACTTGAACAGTTCGGCAACGTCAAACATATCGATGCCGCCGTCGCCGGTCACGTCGTAGACCTTTGTTACCACGGCCTTGTACGGCTTGTTGCGCTGTTTATCCTCGCCGCCCATAACGTCAAACAACGAGAGGTGCTGCCCTGCAATGGGGGACGTCACATAACACGTCGCTATCAGCTTCTTCAACCCAAGACGATTGAAATTCAGCACGAAATACTTGAAGAAGTTGGACTCAAAAGGGTCATCGCAGTTACAAAGCACCGTTACGCCTTTGAAATGCTTGCGGTAATGACGAAGTTCCTTCTCAATATCGGCCAAACGCGTATAAAACTCATCATTCTTATCGTGTGCGGCGGCGTTCAAGCTACTATTTCCGGCCACTGTTCGTCCACCTCCTCAATATACTTCCCCGCCTGCCTGCGGGCGGCTTTCTAAATTACGCTCTGCTGTTCGTCACAGCTTCCGTTGCGAGGCCAATCCATTTTCCATGATACCACAACAATCGGAATTTTTCCATATGATTTGCGCTTAGAGCGCGTTTGTTCAGGGAAGGAGAATCAGAACTTTACGGTTTCTCCACAATGCGGCTCAACGTCCGCGCGGCGAAGCTCAAAAACGATTACGGAATCCGCCACGAGAACACGCGAACACACGCCGGAAGAACGATCACGCTTACGAAAATTTCACCGCAGGCGTGACGGCCGTCACGGAAAACCAAAGCGTACACAAGGCCGGGCGGTTTTGAGTTTTCAGGGCTTGGGATGAAGAAGTTGCCGAACAGCAGAAGGCAGAAAAATTTCCCTCCCAGCCGTCCCAAATCTTTCATCTACTTCAATCTAAAACCCGGCCCGCGCATCATGCGTGGGCCGGGTTTTAGACAGACTGAGACCTGAGTTCACTCAGGTCTCTTCTATCTCCGCCACGTTTTGCGTTACGCGGGCGGAGTATTTTTTGCCCTGGCAATGAAACTTGAATTCCATTGCGCGCCAGTGCGCGGGCAGGTGGGGCGTGAGGACGGGTTTGCCGTCCTGCAAATGGAGCCCGGCGAAGCCGAAGACTGCCGCCTGCCAGGTCTCGCCGAGGCAGGCGAGGTGCAGCCCCTCCTTGCCGGTGTTGCTCATCACGTCGCGCAGGTCGAGCCAGAGCGCCTTGTTGAAATACCGCTCCGCCGCCTCGTCCAGTCCGTTCTGCGCGGCGAAGAGCGCGTGCGTGGCGAAGCTCAGCGTTGAGTCGTGCAGGCAGAGCGGCTCGAAGTCCTCCCACGCGGCGAGCTTTTCCGCCTCGCTGAACCACGCCGGCAGCCGCGTCATAAGCAGCAGCACGTCCGCCTGCTTTATGACGCGCAG
>CALXGL010000170.1 GCA_944387825.1 uncultured Oscillospiraceae bacterium
AAAACGCTTACGACGGTAAATACATGAGCTGCCTGGAGCTCTCAAAAGCCTCCAGCTGGCCGGCTTTGGCCACCTGCGTCAGCTCCGCGCCCAGGTCTTCGGCGCGTTCGAAGAAGGCCGGCCTCTCGTCGGCGGTGACGACATAGACGGCGCGCTCGTTGTCCGCTTCAGAATATATATTCTGCGGATTGATGTAGCCGAGCACCTCCAGAGGCGCGTCGTGCCACGTGCCGGCAACGGCCGCTCCGTCGGTGCGCACGGCTATGCGCGAGCCGAAATACCACTGCGCGTAGATGTAGTCGTAGCCGTTTTCACTGATGAAGTCGGCGAGCTGCCGTTCCTCAATGCTGTCAGGGTCATTCAGCGAACGCTGCGCCGGCGGCTGGTAGCAGGCAAGGAGGTTGAATATGGCGAGCGCGCAGAATGCCAGAGAGCCCGCGGCGCGCCAGTGCGGCTTCGCCGCGCCCAGCTTTTCGACCAGCAGCGCGACGGCTATGGCCGCCAGGGGGAACCAGGTGAAGAGGTAGATGCTGCGCAGCTCGAGGTCCACGACGATATTGGCACCCAGCGCCGCCGCCACGCCCAGCGCGCAGATCCCTGCCGCGATAAACAGCGGATTTCGCCGCGCGGAGAAGGGAAGCGCGCAGACCGCGGCAATCAGCGCCAGGCCGTAGAAGCAGAGCGCGAGCTCGCCGTACTGATAGCTCCTCAGCCCGGTGACGCCCATGAACGAGAGCAGGTCTTCCTTCAGGTTTTCGAGCAGCGAGCTCTCCGTGCCGGTGAGGCCGCCGTAGATGCTGACGTTGTCCGCGCCGATGAGGCGAATAAGCACGAGGCCCAGCGCATTGGCGGCGAAGACAAGCGCCGCGAAGACAGTGGTGCGCCTGTCGGACCTGCGCAGGATGCGCAGCAGTATTTCCGCGCAGACCAGAGGCAGCACGGCCACCGCCGTCTGGCGGATGCTCTGCATGCCCATTGCCGCGGTCAGCACCAGCGCAAGCGCCGCCGAGGGCGTGAATACGCGGCGGGTCTTGTCCGTCAACAGGCGCAGATATACGCCGCACAGCAGCAGTACGTGGATGAGATAGCAGGCGTAATAGCTCGCCATCAGGTAAAAGAGCTGCCCCGACAGGTGGTCCGGTGCGGAAGGGCAGACGACCACGGCGAATATTGCGAGCACGCCCGCCGCGACGCCGCGCGCCGAGCAGAAAGGGCGCAGTATCCACACGAGGGCTATGAGTATCAGCGCTGTCATCGTCTCCGTGGCGAGGGCCATGGAGAGGTTGAGGCTGCCGGTGAGCCCGTAGAAAAGCGCGGCAAGGTTTGGCGTGGCGAGCACGTAAAACTGGTTGCCGAACACCCAGCCCTCAGGGAAGAGCGTCTTCTGCTCCCACATTAGCTTGGCTATGAGCGTGTCGGAATACATGTCCGGCGTGGCAAAAATCTCAAAGCCGCGGAAGTTGATTATCCCGCAGAGCACGAGATACGCCGCCGTACAGAGCGCGAAGAGCGCAATCTCCCCGCGCGCGAGGCCGTCACCGGGCCTTATTCGTTCCTTCACCGGCCTCCCCCTTTTCCGAGTTGTCGCAGGAAAAGACGCCCTTGTCCTCTCCCTTACCGGTCTCCCTGCCGGCGTCTTTGAAGGCGAAAAAGCGCTGGCCGAGGTAGTTGAGAATCACAAACAGCCCCATTCCGCCGAGCATTGCGAGGTTGTCGCTGGCCGTCTCGCTCAGGCCGCTGAAAATCCAGCGCACCAGAGGCTTGGCCATGCCGTATGCGATGAGGTAGCAGACCGCGATATTGAGCGCGAAGCGCGCGACCTCCTCCCAGCTCTGAGAACGGCTCTTGAAGGTGAAGTACTTGTTGAGGAAGTAGCTCACCACGCTGCCGACGACGTAGTTCATCGCGGAGGAGAACCAGTAGCCGCAGTGCGCGAGGTTGTAGAGCCCGTACATGACCGCCGTGCCGACGAGCGTGTTGACCACGCCCACGGCGCAGAACTTCAGAAACTGCTTGTCAAAGAACGCTGAGATGAGTTTTTTCAATGTCTTTCCCTCTATTCCACGCGGGGTAATATTTCACTTGCATTGACGAAAACAATGTGATATAGTTTCAGTATAAAATAATAATGATTCTTATTATTGAAAAGGAGGATTGTTATGAGCAGCGCGTTCCGTCTTAACTCCCCGGAGGGCAGGCCCTACGCCGGCGACTTCGGCGCCGCCGTCAGGACGGGGCCCTACCGTGTGGGCGAGAGGGCCTTCTATTTCCGCGAGGGCCTGCAGAAAATGTGCCTGCCCTACGGCAGCTTTGACCAGGTTTTCAAGCGCTCAATGCTCTGCTCGGCGCGGCATTGCGGCGGGGTGGACCACTTTGACACCTTCTGGCTGGTCTTCTGTTTAGAGGACAGGGAACTCTGCGCCGCCAAGACGATAGACGAAAAGCACGCCGACGCGGCCATGGCAGGGCTCAAGGCCCGGCTCAGTGACGTTAAGTTCGGGGTGTAGGCTCTTTTGCCCCGCGGCGCGCCGCGAGCGCGTTGAGCACAAGCCCGGCGAAGGCCAGGCAGCCGCCCATGAGCGTGCGCGCGCTGAACTCGGCGTAGAAGACGGCGTCTATCGCCGCGCCGCCGAAGACCTGCCCCGCGAACATGACGAGGGTCATGGAGACGGAGCTCATGCGCTTGACGCAGAGGTTCTGCAAATACACGGCCGCCGCGCCCAGCGCGCCGCCGAGATAGGCCCACCACGGCGCGGAGAGGGCGAGCGAGAAGTCCGCACCAGAGCCGAGGGCAGGGGAGATTATGACCGCGGCGACGGCTACGACGCTGCCGGTGAAGTAGCTGTACCAGGTGCCGCTGAGCAGCCCCGCGCGCTCCGAGAGCAGGGCCGTCACCTGCCGCGTACAGACGCAGCAGGTTCCCGAGAGCACGCTGACCGCGACGGGCACAAATGGCGCGCCGCCCTCGCCACCGGCCAGCAGCAGCACTATGCCGAGCGCGGTCACAGCGAGCCCGGCGAGCTCGAGCGCGCCGAGCCGTCTCCTGGCCATGCCGAAGAGGCCGAGGCTGTCTATCGCCAGGCTGGTCGCCGCCTGTCCCAGCAGGCTCAGCGCCAATATCGCAGTCACGCTTATGCGCCCCACGGCGAGTGTATTGAAAAAGGTTGTGAAGTAGTTTATAACCCCGCCGAGCAGGAGCGCGAAGGGTACGCCCCGCGACGCTTTGAAGGGGTTTTCGCGCTTTATGAGCGCGGCGGCGGTGCATACGCCGAGCCCCACGAGGTGTATGAGCAGGGTCGTCAGCGTCTCGCCGCAGACGGCGGTGAGTTCCCCGTTGACGGCCAGCATGACGGCTATTATGAGCGCGGCGGAGCCCGCGACGGCGTAGTACAAGGCGAATACCTCCAATCGGAACCGCCAACTCGGGCGGAAAGCCTATAATATCACGCCGCTGCGCAAAGCACAAGCGGGAAAATGTGAATTCAATCGAATTCCAGACGCCGCGTGGGCAACTTTTCTGCTTTGTTGTATTTTTTCAGAGCTTTTTCGAGCAGGCCCGGCTTGAAAATATCCGGCGGGGTGAAATCAGACAGGTGCGCGTCCAGTCCGACACATTCGAGCACGACGGCGCAGCTCACGCGCACGACGGCGCTCTTGAGCCTGCCGCCATAGGCGACGCCGGGCTCGCGGTCTGTGATGTTATCACCGAAGCCCATGTCGCTGTAGAGCTTTACGTTAGCGATGACCGCGTATGAGTCCAGCCATGGTTCCTCGCCTCCTCCGAGCTCGCCGGTGAGTGAAACCATGTCATAGCAGTCGTAGTAGTTGTTCTCGCAGGCCTCATATTTCGCGGGGTCATATGTTTCTAGATGTATCTTCCACACCAGGCCATGGCCGCCGCATATGAGGGCAAAGCTGATCTATTCTGCCGCGGTCAACTCCGTCAGCTTTTCAACGAGCTCTTTGCCCGCATCCATACGGGCGATTATTTTGTTCCCGACGCGTCTGTATTCCATCAGTTTTCCTCCTTGTTTCTGTCCCCCGCGCTCTTCCCGGCGTGGGGCAGGTTCCAGCGGAAGGCCGCGGCGAGCAGCCTTATGACGACGGTTGCGGCCATACCGAGGGCGAGGGCAAGCGGCTCGTTCACCGTCAGCAGCACCGTGCAGAGCAGCGCGCCGAGTATGCTGGCGCTCGCGTAGACGTGCTTGCGGAAGATGTACGGCGTCTCCCCGGCCATGACGTCGCGCAGCACGCCGCCTCCGACGCCCGTGACCACGCCGACAAAGACCAGCAGGAACACGCCGTCCTGCCCCGCGTCCAGCGCCGTGCCTATGCCCGAGACGGTGAAGGCGCCGAGGCCGAGGCTGTCCATGACCAGCATCGTCACGCCGTAGGGCCCCGAGCTCTTCTCCGTCCAGCCGCGGCGGGCAATGAGAAAGACGCTCAGCGCCGCGGCTATGCTTATGGCGGCGTAAATCGGGTGCTGGAAGGTGCGCGGCGGCGTGAGGCCGAGGATGAGGTCGCGTATGACGCCCCCGCCGACCGCCGTCGTGAGGCCGAGTATCATGACGCCGAAG
>CALXGL010000171.1 GCA_944387825.1 uncultured Oscillospiraceae bacterium
GACCGTGCACAGCTATCTGGAATATCTTGAAGAACAGGGCCGTACGGCCAGCACCATACAGACCTACGGCAGAAGCCTGCGCAGGCTTCTGGAATGGCTCGGGGAGGACGGAGAACTGAACCGGGAGAGCCTGCGCGAGTGGCGGGAAAGCATGCTTGGGGAGGGATATTCGCCGAGCACGGTGAACACCTCGCTCTCCGTCGCAAACGGCTGCCTGGACTATCTGGGCCGCCGCGACCTGCAGTTCACGGCGCATCTGGAGCTGCCGGAGCGGCAGAGACCGGAGCTGAGCAGGAAAGAATATCTGGCAATGCTGGCGGCGGCGCGAAATGAGGGCAACGAGCGGGTTTATCTGCTGATAAAGCTCTTCGCGCAGACCGGCATAGGCGTACAGGAGCTGAAGCTTGTGACGGTGGAAGCTGTCAAGGCGGGCGAATTCAGCGCCGGCAGCGGCGAGCAGACGCGCAGGGTGCGCATGCATAAAGCGCTCAGGCGCGAGCTGCTGTCCTACTGCGGGCGTAGCGGCGTCAGCTCCGGCGCTGTGTTTGTCGGGCGCTCCGGAAAGCCGCTGAACCGCACTGCGGTCTCGGACATGATACGCGGCTGCTGTGAGCGTGCGGGCCTGCGCGGCGGAAAGGGCAATCCCCGCTGCCTGCGCAGGATGTATCAGGATACGGTCAACTCGATAAGGCAGAAGTATGTCCGCCGGATGGAGCTCGACTATGCCGATCTGCTTGACGCGGAGCAGGAAGCCGCCGCGTGGCGCGGCGGGAACAAGTAAGAAATGCGTGAATTCGCATAATTAAAACGTAAATTCAGCCCGAAAGGGCCATACAACAGGAGGTTGAAAATGAAGAAAAGGTTATTGGCGGCGCTTTTTGCGCTTGCGATATGCGCCGCGCTGCTGTGCACGGGCGCTCTCGCGGAGGACGAGGGCCTCACGCCGGAAAACCCGATTGAGATTTCGGGCGAGGGACTGGCGACAAACGGGACGACACTGTACGGAATCAACGCGACGTGGTTTGAAAAGTACGGTGAGGGGACTTACTACGTTGAGTTTGTAATACCAAACAACATCACGGCCATAGCCAAGGACTGCTTCAGATACGGCGCATGGTCCGGCGATAAGGAAGACTACGGCGCGCTGAATTATCACAACAACCCCGGCTACACAATCAACGTCGTCGGCATAGACTTCAGCGAGGCTACCAACCTGACAATTATCGGTTCCCAGGCCGCTTCCGGCTGCTCTCAGCTGACCGGCGTGCTCGACCTCTCCAACACCAAGATTGAGACGCTGGAGAAGAGCGCCTTCAACGGCTGCACGGGCCTGACCGGCGTCATACTGCCCGATACGCTCAAAAACCTGGGCGACGCGGACAGCGGCTCCGTATTCAACGGCTGCAATAATTTGGAGTTCATCCGCACGGCTGGCGGCGACCCGAACGCGGTATTCGAGCTGCCTGACGGTCTGGAGGTAATAGGCAGGCAGACCTTTAAAAGCTGCTTCGCTTCCGACGTGGCTGCAAACGTCGTGATACCCGATTCCGTCGAGACAATCGGCAGCGAGGCCTTTTACACCGGCCGCATCTCGCAGATAGTCGTCGAGCGTCAGGGCGACGGATGGGATTCGAACTATACCGGCTATGACAGCGGAGCATTCAAGACCGGCAACAGCAGTATGCTTGTCATCTTCAACGATTATGACAGCTATCAGGATTACAGCCTCAACGTAAGGCCAAACTCGACCATTAAGAGAGCGATGGCGCATCCGATGACGCTCACATTCGGCAGCACCGGCACCACACAGAGCAAGCTGAACTACCAGTCCATCCAGTACGAACCCGTTGCGGGCACGCCGTTCTGGACGAAGAATACGGCTTATACGCTGCCTTCTCTCGACAACACCCCGGACGAGAAGCCCGGCTATGATACGGGCTGGACGCTGGGCGGTTCACCGCTGAGCAATACGTCTACGCTCAGCGCGGTCTCTGACGAGGCCACGGCCAGGGTTTCCTACTCCCTACAGAACCCCACGATTCAGTTTTCCGTGGACGGCGTGGCGCAGGGCGATAATAATGACCTTACCGTAGACCTCAACGACGGCAAGCCGCACAGCGCCGGCGTCCTCGTAGACCACCCTCTGCTGCTCGGCAACTACGGCAGCGAAGAGGGCGAGTACGTCTACTTCGAGTACGCCTGGTGGGATGAATCCGGCGAAAACTCCGGCGTTAACGGCCCGCGCAGCGAGGAGGAGCCGGAGCTGTTTTCAAAGGAGTCCGGCGGCACGCCGCAGCGCGTAAAAACGGATAAGTCCGAGGTGCCCATTGAACGCCGCGCCCACGAGAGAGTGGACGGCCAGTACTATATGGTCGAGATATACGGCTACATCGTCAGGGACGGAGCACCCGAATTTTTCTACAAATCGCATTACAACTTCATAGATTTCGTCACCGATAACGACCATCAGGCGACGGTTGACGACAGCTATTTCTTCGAGGTAGAAGTGCTCGGCAGCGAGAAGTACGCCATCACGGTCAATCAGGAGGGCGAGGGCACCGTTACCGCGCCCGACAAGGCCGCGCCGGAGGAAACCGTCACGATTGCCGTCGAGCCTGGGAGCGGCTACAAGCTGGGCGGGGTCACAGTCACCGCCGGCGGCGCGGAGCTGGAGCTCACAGAGGGCGAGGACGGCAGGTACAGCTTCACCATGCCCGAGTCCGCCGTCGAGATAAACGTGACCTTCGAGAAAAAACCGCCGGTTATTCCCGACCGGCCCGAGCAGCCCGAGGAAGACGACGATACAGGCGTGGGCGAGTGGCTCGACCTGCTTGACCACCGCGCCTACCTGAACGGCTACCCGGACGGGACCTTCGGCCCCGAGAAGCCCATGAGCAGGGCGGAGGCCGCGCAGATGTTCTATAACCTCCTGCTCGACAGGTACGTCGAGAACAGCGCCGCGTTTACGGACGTCGCGCCCGGCGCCTGGTATGAGAAGGCCGTCAACGCCCTCGCGTCGCTTGGGATAATCACCGGCTATGAGGACGGGACCTTCCGCCCGGAGAACACCATAACCCGCGCGGAGTTCGTGACCATGGCCATGCGCTTTGCCAACGAGTCTGAAAATTATGTAAACAGATTCTCCGACGTCTCCGCGCCGGCCTGGTATTATGAGGCCGTGGCCGGAGCGGCGCATTACGGCTGGCTGAACGGCTATCCCGACGGCACTTTCCGCCCCAATGCGAGCATAACCCGCGCCGAGGTTGCGACGGCGATGAACCGTGTGCTGGAGCGCGAGTGCGATAAAAATTATGTAAACAAACACGCGGACGAGATGCTCAGCTTCGCCGACCTCGCGCCGGCGCGCTGGGCCTACTACGACGTCGCCGAGGCCTCGAACGGCCACGGCTACGTCCGCACACCCGAGGAGAACTGGACGGGCCTGGACTGAGCCCGCGCCCGGGAAATATGGCGGGAGGGCCGCGCGTCCTCCCGCCGGCCGGGCGGCGGTCTACAAAAAAATTCGCGCAGGCGGCAAAAAACTGTTGACAAAACGGCTTTGCTCGGGTATAATTCACTTTGCCTTTTGGCGGCGTAGCTCAGTTGGCCAGAGCATTCGGTTCATACCCGAAGTGTCACCGGTTCGAATCCAGTCGCCGCTACCATGTGGGGCGCCTCTGGCGCCCCACAGCTATAAGGCCCGTTGGTCAAGTGGTTAAGACACCGCCCTTTCACGGCGGTAACATGGGTTCGAATCCCGTACGGGTCACCAATACGGAGGCTTAGCTCAGCAGGTTAGAGCGCCTGCTTCACACGCAGGAGGTCACTGGTTCGAGTCCAGCAGTCTCCACCAC
>CALXGL010000172.1 GCA_944387825.1 uncultured Oscillospiraceae bacterium
GGGTCAAGTACATAATCGGCTCCGCCACCTCCGGCGCCACCGCCGCCGTCACCGGCATGGCCAACAACGAAGAAGTCGTGCTGATAAGCCCGAGCGCCACGGCCGACACCATCACCACCGAGGACGACTACGTGTTCAGGGCCTGCTTCAAGGACAGCCTCCAGGGCGACATCGCCGCCGCCTGGGTTGCGCAGCAGGGCATCACCAAGGTCGGCACGATTGTCTGCTCCGCCGACACCTACTCCTCCGGCCTGGTCAACAGCTTCACCGCCGCCTGCGAGGCGCGCGGGATTGAAGTGGCCGCCGCCGAGAGCACCGCTACCATGGCCGCTCAGGACTTCACCAACCAGTTCACCGCCATGGTCAACGCGGGTGTCGAGCTCGTCTACGCCATCTACTACTACGACGCCGTGGGCGCTTTCATGGTGCCTCAGGCCCGCGCAGCCGGCTATGACGGCATAATCATGGGCGCGGACGGCTTCGACGGCACCCTCGACTACGTCTCCGAGGGCACCGACTACACCGCTTTCAACAACGTCGTCTACACCAACCACTACGACGCCACCGACTCCAGCCCCGTGGTCGCCGAGTATGTCGAGGCCTATCAGGCCGAGTACGGCACCATGCCTCTCTGCTTCGCGGCCCTCGCCTCCGACTGCATGATGATGCTCAAGACGGCCATTGAGACCGCAGGCGGCGCCGACGACGCCTCCGCCGTGCGCGACGCGCTGGCCGACACCTCCGTCACCTACGAGGGCGTCACCGGCACCTTCAACCTCGACGAGACCGGCACCCCGGTCAAGGGCGCGGCCGTTATCGAGTTCGTCTACGACGAGTCCGTGGGCGGCATGGAGGGCCTCGGCACGCAACTCATCACCACCATTTCCGCCGACGACCTCGCGTAAACGCAAAAGCAACCGCTTCAGAAGCTATACAGCTCCCATCCCTATCCCGGGGAGACGCCAACGTCCTTGGCGTCTCCCCAACTTATTTCTCGAACCGACTACAGAAAGGCGGAAAACCTATGGGAGAATTCCTGCAAACCCTGTTCGTGGGGCTGAGGCTGGGCAGCGTCTACGCGCTTATAGCCCTCGGCTACACGATGGTCTACGGCATCGTCCGGCTTATCAACTTCGCCCACGGCGACTTTATCATGGTCGGCGGCTACACGCTCATCTTCACCGTGCCGCTTATGACGGCGGCGGGCATGCCCGCGTGGCTGGCGGTAGTCATAGCCATAGCGGTCTGCGCGCTGGTCGGCGTGCTCGTTGAGCTCATAGCCTACAGGCCCGTGCGCCGCAAGGGTACGAACATGACGGCGCTTATCACCGCCGTGGCCATGAGCCTCTTCCTTGAGAACCTGGCCCAGGCCATACCGGCCATAGGCCCCAACCCGATAATCGCAAGCCAGTTCTTCGCCGCCGGCGGCTTCCAGGTCGCGGGCGTCACGCTCGACTTTATAACCATTTACACCATTGTCGTCAGCGCCGTTGTCATGCTGCTGCTCTACGTCTTCACGCAGAAGACGAAGATGGGCCGCGCCATGCGCTGCGTCAGCGAGGACAAGAACGCCGCCATCCTCATGGGCATCAGCGTCAACCGGACCGTCCTCACCACCTTCGCCATAGGCTCCGGCCTCTCCGCCGTCGCCGCGCTCATGTACGTCGCGCAGTATCCCAAGGTGTACACCACCATGGGCTCGCTGCTGGGCCTCAAGGCCTTCGTCGCGGCCGTCGCGGGCGGTATCGGCATCGTACCCGGCGCCATGCTGGGCGGCGTGGTCATCGGCCTCGTAGAGAGCTTCACCACGAGCTATATCAGCTCCAGCCTTACGGACACCTTTGTGTTCCTTATCCTTATCATCGTGCTGCTGATAAAGCCCGCGGGCATTCTCGGAAAGAACGTGGGTGAGAAAGTATGAAAAAAGCTGTCAAACGCGGATATATGGTCAACGGCGCGGCTGTCGTGCTCGTCTACGCGCTCTTTGTGGTCCTGGCCTCCACGCTCGGGCAGGACGGCAGCTTCAAGCTGATACTCGCCCCGAGCATCTGGCAGTGCTGCTATCTCGTGCTGCTCGCCGCGAGCCTCAACCTGGTGCTGGGCTTTATGGGCCAGCTGTCTCTCGGCCACTGCGGCTTCATGGCCATCGGAGCCTACACCGCCGCGCTCATGAGCCTCGCTTTCCAGCGCGCGGGCGTGTATGACGACAAGAGCGGCGCGGTCTTTATCGTCATTCTCTTCCTGTGCATCCTCTGCGCCGGCCTGCTGGCCGCGCTCTTCGGCGTGCTGGTCGGCATTCCCGCCCTGCGCCTCAAGGGCGACTATCTCGCCATAATCACGCTGGGCTTCGGCCTCATTATTGAGAACGTCATAAACAACCTCCCCTTTGCCGGCCAGAACGGCCTCGCCGAGGGCAGCGCCGCGGCCTCGCTCTACGCGACCGGCCTGGGCTTCGGCTCCGCCGACCGCGTGGCCTATCTCTGGGCGGGCGTGGGCGTGACGGTGGTCTGCGTGGCGCTTATGTTCATGTTCATCCGCTCGAAATACGGCAGGGCCGTGCGCGCGATACGCGACGACGAGATCGCCGCGTCCGCCTCCGGCATCAACACCGGCTACTACAAGGTGCTGACCTTCGCCTTCTCGGCCTTCTTCGCCGGCGTCGCCGGCGCGCTCTACGCCTGCTGCAACGCCTCGCTCTCCACGGCGAGCTTCTCCTTCACGAACGGCTCCATACTCAACTCCACCTTCGTCGTGGTCATGGTCGTGCTCGGAGGCATGGGCAGCCTTACCGGCAGCGTCATAAGCGCGGTGATAATGTTCATCCTCAACTATCAGATAGCAAACGGCGCCTGGGTAGGCGCGCTTCCCGGCTTTATCCGCGGCGTGTTCACCTATCCGATGCTGGTCTACGCCGTCGTGCTTATAATCATCATCATGTTCCGCCCCAAGGGCATCTTCGGCACATATGAATTCTCCATCCTGCGAACGCCGGGCGAAATTGTGCGCAAGCTCAAGGGCGCAGGGAAGAAAAAAGCCAAAGCTGAGGGAAAGGAGGCCGCGGCGCAATGAGCGAAGTCAAACGTGAGGACTCCCCCATCCTCGAAACGAGGGGCCTCGGCATCTCCTTCGGCGGCCTGAAGGCCGTGCAGGATTTCAACATCAGGCTCTACAAGGGCGAGCTGGCCGGGCTTATAGGCCCCAACGGCGCCGGCAAGACCACGGTCTTCAATCTGCTCACCGGCGTCTACATGCCGACCGAGGGCAGCGTCATACTCGACGGCCGCGTCCTCAACGGCAAAAAGACGCACCAGTTCGTCGCCGCCGGCATCGCCCGCACCTTCCAGAACATCCGGCTTTTCAAGCAGATGAGCGTTATCGACAACGTGAAAACCGCCTTCTCGAAGGACATAAAGTACGGCATGGGCGCGGCGCTCTTCCGCACCCCGGGCTACTGGAGAACCGAAGCCGAGCTTGAGCGCAGGGCGCTCGAGCTCCTGGAAATTTTCAACCTCAGGGAATACGCCGACGCCCTTGCAAGCAGCCTGCCCTACGGCCAGCAGCGGAAGCTGGAGATAGCCCGCGCGCTGGCGACCGACATGAAGGTGCTGCTCCTGGACGAACCCGCCGCCGGCATGAATCCCACGGAGACCGCCGAGCTGGTGGAGTGCATCAGCATCGTGCGCGAGCGCTTCGGCATCGCCATACTGCTGATTGAGCACGACATGAGCCTCGTCATGAAGCTCTGCGAGCGCATCACGGTAATCGACTACGGCCAGACCATAGCCGAGGGCGGACCGGAGGAGATAGCAAACAACCCGCGCGTCGTCGCCGCCTACCTGGGCGAGGAAGACGGAGAGGAGGACTGAAGCCATGCTTAAAATCGAAGACCTTCATGTCTCCTACGGCGCGGTGCGCGCCATAAAGGGTATCTCGCTCGAGGTAAACGACGGCGAGCTCGTCTCGCTTATCGGCGCCAACGGCGCGGGCAAGACCACGACGCTGCACACCATAAGCGGCCTTGTCCCCGCCGCGGGCGGAAGCATAACTTTAGACGGAAAAGACTTGCGAAAAACGGCTCCGGAGAAGATAATAGAGCTGGGGCTGGCTCATGTGCCCGAGGGGCGGCACGTGTTCGCGCGCATGACCGTTGAAGAAAACCTGTACATGGGCGCGTACATAGTCCGCGACAAGGCAAAGACAAAGGAGAGGCTGGAAATGGTCTATTCCCACTTCCCCCGCCTTGCCGAGCGCTCGAGGCAGCTCGCCGGTACGCTCTCCGGCGGCGAACAGCAGATGCTCGCCATGGGCCGCGCGCTCATGACCGGGCCGAAGATGCTCCTGCTCGACGAACCGAGCATGGGCCTCTCGCCGCTGCTGGTGAAGGAGATTTTCTCCATGATACGCAGCCTGCACGCCGACGGAATCACCATCCTGCTCGTCGAGCAGAACGCCAAAATGGCCCTCGCCATTTCCGACCGCGCATACGTGCTCGAGACCGGCAAAATCTCCATGTCCGGCTCGGCTCAGGAGCTCCTGCACGACGACAAGGTACGCCGCGCCTACCTGGGCGCGTGACGATGAGAAAGGGGTAAAAGGATGGCAGACAACTACGTTATCACCATCTCCCGCGAGCACGGGAGCGGAGGCAACCGCATAGGCCAGCTCACCGCCGACAGGCTTGGGATAGGCTTCTACGACTACAAGCTCATACGCCTCGCCTCCGACCGCAGCGGCATCTCCGAGCAGCTTTTCGGCGCCGCCGACGAGGACGTCCACCGCCGCCGCCTGTTCAACGCCGCCAGCAAGGTCTATACCGGCAAGCTCATACCGCCGGACAGCGATGAATTCACAAGCGACGTCAACCTCTTCACCTTCCAGGCCGAAATCATCAAGGAGCTCGCAAGCAGCGAAAACTGCGTCATAGTGGGCCGCTGCGCCGACTATCTGCTGCGAGACCGCCCCAACGTCCTGCGCGTCTTTATCCACGCGCCCTTTGAAGCAAGGCTCAGGCAGCAGATGTACGTCCTGCCCAACCGCTCCGAGGCCGAGGTCCGGCGCCACATCCTCACGACGGACAAAAAGCGCGCCGACTATTACAAGCGCTATACCGGCACCGACTGGCGGGACGCGGCGCACTTCGATATCAGCATCGACACCTCCATGCACCCCGACGGGGAGGCCGTGGACATCATTGTGAATTCGCTTGAGGTGATGTTCAAAATCAACGCAAACAGGAAATAGCCCCCCTGCCCCGGCAAAGCCGGGGCAGATTTTTTGCGGGTTTTAAGCGGCAAATAACGGTGGACACTGCGCCGGATGTGTGTTAATATGCACTCATGGAACGTGCCGTCCGCTTTAAAGCGGGCGTATTAAAGAAACGGAGGGAAGCCAGGTGGCTGAATACAACAAGCTCACAGAGCAAACCATAGAGCAGCTTCGCGCCATAGTGGGTGCGGACCGCTTTGAGTGCGGCGGGGATGTCAACGAGTCCTACTCGCACGATGAGATGCCGATATACGGCAAATTTGCCCCCGACGCGGTCTGCCTTGTCAAGAGCACCGAAGAGGTCTCTCAGATAATGAAGCTCTGCTCCGAAAACCATATACCCGTCACCGTGCGCGGCGCGGGCACGGGCCTTGTGGGCGGCTGCGTGCCGGTTTACGGCGGCGTGGTCATCTGCACCGCGCTGATGAATCAGATTCTGGAGTACGATATGAAGAACCTCGTCGTACGCATCCAGCCCGGCGTGCTGCTCTGCGACCTCGCGGCGGACGCGCTGGCGCACGGCCTGATGTATCCGCCCGACCCCGGCGAGAAAACCGCCACCGTGGGCGGCAATGTCAGCACCAACGCCGGCGGCATGCGCGCCGTCAAGTATGGCGTAACGCGCGATTATGTGCTGGCCATGACCGTCGTGCTGCCCAGCGGCGAGGTTGTGCAGCTTGGCCGCAAGGTCTGCAAGACCAGCTCCGGCTACAGCCTGCTGCACCTCATGATAGGCTCCGAGGGCACCCTCGGCATAATCACCGAGCTCACGCTCAAGCTCATACCCAAGCCGGAGGTTGAGACCAGCTTTATTCTGCCCTTCAAGGACATATCCGAGGCCATCTCCTCCGTTCCGGAGATAAAGCTCGCCAATCTCGACCCTCAGTCCATCGAATTCATGGAGCGCGACATAGTGGACGCCTCCGCAGCCTTCACCGGGACGAAGGTTTTCCCCACCAAGGCCAACGGCCAGGAGATAGGCGCGTATATCCTCGTCACGCTCGTGACCGGCAGCGAGGATGAGATGGATCTCAAAATGGAAAAGCTCGCGGAAGTGGCTGACAACGCCGGCGCGTTCGACGTGTTCGTCGTCTCCGACGCGGCCATGAGCCGCGAGGTCTGGGCCGCGCGCAGCGCCTTCCTCACCGCCATTGAGAACGACTCCAGGCTGCTCGACGAGATGGACGTCGTCGTCCCGGTGGACCGCATAGCCGAATTCCTCGCCTTCTGCCGCGAGAGCGCAACCCGGCACGGCCTCGGCCTGCGCGCCTTCGGCCACGCCGGCGACGGCAACCTGCACATATATTGCAGCAGCAACGAGCTCGAGCTCGACGAGTTCAAGCGTCTCTCCGCCCTGGTCATGGACGAGTGCTACGCCAAGTGCAGCGAGCTTGAGGGACAGGTCTCCGGCGAGCACGCCATCGGCCGCGCCAAGAAGAAGTACCTCGAGGAGTCCGTCGGCGAGACCGTCTACGGCCTCATGCGCGCCATAAAGGCCGTCTTCGACCCCGGCAACATCCTCAACCCCGGCAAAGTCTGCGAATAAAGCACCCGCGCTCAGCTGGCGCGAAAAATCCACCGGTCCGCTGCGGACCGGTGGATTTCTTTGCGCGCAGGGCAAATATGCATTGAGAGGCCGCGCAAAACGCGGCCTCTCAAACCCTGTTTTACAATATTACGGCTATGAACGCCTGGAAAGCCAGGAAGAGCACAAAGCCGGCGGCGGCAGGCGAGACGTAGGCCAGCCAGCCCTTGCCGGCGGGGCCGGAGGCTATCTTCTGGCGGATGCCGGTGAACATGAAGGCGATAAGCGCAAAGAGCAGTCCGCCTATGACGCCGACGCGCAGGGCCTCGCCCGCGTCGGTGAGTCCCGCGGCCCAGGGCAGCAGCCAGAAGGTCAGCGCTGCGAGCACCGCAGTGAGAACCCAGCTGCGGGCCGGGGCGGGCTTTTTCCAGTCGAGGTAGCAGTCCACCACGACGGCGGCGACGCAGACGGCCGCGATGTTGGGGATGCTCACCAGGGGCATCAGCAGCATGTACGGGGCGAACGTGCGGGCCAGGACAAGCGCGAGGCAGCTCACGCCTGCGACGGCCGCGAGCACGGTGTTGAGCCTGAATGAAACGGTCTTCATAATCTCAGCCCTCCCTTAAGCGCCTATGGCGTCTTTGACGGCGTTGATGATGCCGTTGCTGGTGTAGGTGGCGCCAGCCACGACGTCCACGTCGGGGCTGTTCGCCGCGACTATCGCCGCCGGGATGTCCTCAAGCGCGGTGCCGGGCGCGCTCTCGCTGTTGGAGACGACGGCGACGGCGGTTATCGTGTCGCCGTCCATAGTGACCTCGACGGTTATCGGGCCGGCAAAGCCCTCCGCCATACCGGTCAGGCCGCCGCCGGCACTGCCGGCGTTTTCAAGCGCGTTCCTGACGGCGTCGATGATGCCCTGGCTGGTGTAGGTGGCGCCCGCCACGACGTCCACGTCGGGGCTGTTCGCCGCGACTATCGCGGCCGGGATGTCCTCAAGCGCGGTGCCGGGGGCGCTCTCGCTGTTGGAGGTGACGACGACGGCGGTTATCGTGTCGCCGTCCATAGTGACCTCGACGGTTATCGGGCCGGCAAAGCCCTCCGCCGTACCGGTCAGGCCACCGCCGGACGGTTCGCCGGCGGGGGCGGCGTACTTCTGCGCGGCGTTGACGGCGTTGACGACGGCGTTGGAGCTTATCGTCGCGCCGGTAATCGCGTCTACGTTGTCGCCCACGGCCAGGTCGCCGCTGCTGTTAACGAGGGAAAACAGGAACTCGAGGTCGCTCGAGGCCTTCATGCCGAGGCCGTAGGTGTTGTTGTTCTCGAGGATGCAGACGCTGGTGACAAGACCGTCGTTCTGCACGCCGACGAGCATGTGGAGGTCGGTCATGAAGCCGGGCACCAGGCTCTCGACGACGCTGCCCTGCTCGCCGACATAGGCGCCGAGTATGCTTGCGCTCTCATCCTCGTTGGCGACGTACTCATAGCTGCCGCCTCCGGGAAGCATGTAGTCCAGGAGCTGGTCAATGGTCTCGGCCCTCTTGGCCTCGGCGGTGCCGGCAAGCCCGGCGCTGGCCGCGAAGAGGACGAGCGCCGCGAGGACGATAACAGCGACGGGTATCAGAATCTTCTTGGCGTTCATTTCCCGGCGCCTCCTTTCATGACGCCGAAGCGTCTCACGGGCAGGGCCCTGTCAAGCGCCCAGGCGAGGGCGTTCATAATGAGGATGGCGTAGGTGACGCCCTCCGGGAAGTTGCCGTT
>CALXGL010000173.1 GCA_944387825.1 uncultured Oscillospiraceae bacterium
GCATTTGCACCGGATAGCGTCATGGATAAGGCACTCTCAAATTATATTTCTGCCGTATTTGGTGCCAACCCGGGCATAGTACTGAAACAGCTGGGCAGTGTGCCTTTAGCCGCAGCATACCTCGGAATGGAAAATTTCCCGAAACCATCACAGGTAAGGAATATCGACAGGGAGCTTATCAGAAAGTACACCTCTGAACTCGACTGGAGGATGCGCGGGTATTCAACACCTGAGACCAAACAGCTCAAAAACCGCCCTAACTGGTCAGAACGTAATAAGTTTACTCGCTTTGTTTTTGGAGGCGGAGCAATTACGGCGATGGACGGTTGGGCGGCGAGCACACTCTGGCCGTGGGCTGAGAACAAAGTTCGCCGTGAGCATCCCGAGCTCGAGCTCGGCACGCCGGAGCAGATCGAGGCCGGGCAGAGCCCGTTCTATCAGCAAGTCGCACGAGAATTCAACGACTCTGTTGCTCGAAGTCAGTCTATGCCGGACGAGATGCACCAGAGCGGCCTGAGAAAAAGCCGGAGCCCAGTAGTTCGCGCGTTTACTATGTTCAAGACCGACAGTGCTCAACTATACAATACTTTGCGCCAGAAAATAGGAGAGGCGCAGTATTACAAGAGAGAAAAAGCGAGCGAGAAGGTTCAACACGACGCTAGGCGCGCAGCGGGTTCAGCGTTCATAGCTGCGCTTACTGGGTTTGCGTGGGTAGCGGCGATAGATTTTCTCATGAATCTATGGAAGTATGGAGGAAAGAATTATCGTGACGATGAGGATGAACTGACCGCTGAAAGTGTAATTAAGGCAATGGTGCTCGAAATAGTAGGCAGCATGGCCGGAACAGTAACTGGCGGGGAAGAACTTGCTGACATCATAGCCGCTGCGCTTCTGAATCAGCCCTGGTATGGGATAGACATACCGGGAGGAGAGCAACTGAACGATGTGATAGACAAGCTTATCGGCATTTTTAAGGACAGCAGCGAATTAATAAGCGGCGGTGTCAACGTGCTCAATAACGACGGAGATCTCGGTGACTACTTTTCACAGCACTCGGCGGATATTTTAGGTACGTTCAAAGAAATAGCCGAAACTGTTGCCACTTATTTTCCGGGTGTTCCTTTGGAGAATGTCGAGAAATATCTGGTGGGCTTGGTACGAAACATATCACCAGAGCTGGCTGTCGCTTATGAGGACGCGCTGAGCACTCCGAACAAGCAGGGGCTGGGCGGGCTCGAGGGCGACGCGCTCACGACCCGCGTCAAGGACATACTGCTCGGGCGCGTGGCCGACCTGAGCGACGAGATGGCCGAGCGGCTCGCCAAGCTCTACGCCGACGGATACACCGGCGTCGTGCCGTCGAGCACTCCGACGCAGATTACGGTCGACGGCACATCATACGAGCTGGACGCCTACGCGCAGCAGGTGTATAATAACGTCTGGTCGGATACCATGGGTACATCGCTCGACGAGCTGATAGCGGCCCCGGAGTTCCGAAGCGCCAACCGTGCGCAGCAGACGAGCATGATTAAGAAGCTGTATAGCTATGCTGATGCGACGGCGCGCGACGAGGTGGTAGACGCATATAGGCCGGCCGACTGGGTGGCCGAGTTGGACGAGGATCTCGCGGCCGGCGGCTCACTCTCCGAGTGGGCAATCTATGACGTCCTGGCCGGCGGCATGTCCGGCACCTTTGACAAGCTCACGGACGCCGGACTCAGTAACGAGCAGGCGCTGGACGTCGCAGAAAACATAGCCGGACTCGGCGAGGACGCGACGACGCTTGAGCAGTACATGGCTGTGGCGCGGATGCCTATCAGCGAGTTTGAGAAGGAACTCGCGCTGGAGGGTATCATGACCGAGAGCGCCTTTGCGAAATACAGCACGGCGCGCGAGGCCGGGATTGACACCTACGAGTACTGCAATTTCCTCGACACCATCGACGGATACTCCGGCGACGGGAGGCAGGAGCGGGTCTGGGCGTACATCGACTCACTGCCGCTTACGAGCGCACAGAAGGACGCGCTGCATCTGGCGGCGGGGTATAAGGACACGACGCTGTACAAGACGCCGTGGCATAGGTGATATAGAAATAGGTCAGTCTTTACTTCTGCAGGCGTCGAAAATCTTCCTTGTATGGACGCAGACGGCTTCCCTTATGCTGGCCGAGGCGTCCACCGGGCCGGGCATGACCCTGTCAGCCATGTAAGTTTCCTCCTTGAGCTTATTTGAAGCCTCGCTTCAGCACATTGTATGCGCGCCGCGGCCGCCGTGTGCGAAAAGCGCCTTGCCCGCGCCGCCGCACCGTGGTATAATAGCCGCACAGCGGCTATTATACTTTGATTTCAGTCCTCTTTCTCGCCCCTGCGGGGCAACCGAAAAAGATGACGCATTATGCCACACCGGCTGCGCCTGCGTGGCATAATAGCCGCACAGCGGCTATTACACTTTAATTTCGGTCCTTTTTTCTCGCCCCTGCGGGGCAACCGAAAAAGATGACGCATTATGCCACGTGGCCGGACGGGCGCTTCGCGGACGCCGCGCCGCTTTACCAGACGGAAGGGGGAGCCATTATGGACAGCTTCGGCTTCTTACACGGCGAGCTGGACACAAAAATACTGATACTTTACGTCCTCCGGCGGCTGCCCCGGCCGGTGGACGCCCAGACGCTGACGGAACTTTGCTCCTTCGACACCGGCGTCGGCTGGTTCGACTACGCCGACTGCCTGGCGGGGCTGGAGGACACCGGCCATGTCGAGCGGCTGCAGGGCGAGCGCTATGTCATTACGGACAAGGGCGCGGCGGACGGCGAGGCCGCCGAGACCAGCCTGCCATATTCCGTGCGCGTCAAGGCCTCCCGGCTGATAGAGCCGGTGGCGGAGAAGATGCGCCGCGACGCCATGATAGAGGCCTCGCACGAGGCCGCGCCCGGCGGAGGCACGTCGGTCAGGCTGCGCCTCTCCGACGGGAAGGGCGAGGTCATGTCGCTGCGGCTGCTGGTCCCGGACGAGGCCTCCGCCTTGACCGCGGAGCGCGGCTTCCGCGCCGACGCCGAGGGGATATACCAGCGCATAGCCGAATTACTTTTGGAAGGGACTGCGGAAAAATGAACACCTTCGTACCTGCCGGATATAAAAGCCTGCTCTCCGTTTACGACACGCAGAAGGCCATCGGCCTCATGAAGCGCCTCTTCGCCGACAACTTCGCCGGGGCGCTGAACCTCATGCGCGTCTCCGCGCCCCTCTTCGTCGACGGCGACAGCGGCGTGAACGACAACCTCAACGGCTACGAGCGGCCGGTGGACTTTGAGATAGCCCATTCCGGGGTCCGCTGCCAGGTGGTGCAGTCCCTAGCCAAGTGGAAGCGCCTGGCGCTCAAGCGCTACGAGCTTTGGCCCGGCAAGGGCATATACGCGGATATGAACGCAATACGCCGCGACGAGGACGAGCTGGACAACCTCCACAGCGTCTACGTGGACCAGTGGGACTGGGAGAAGGTCATAACTCCCGGCGAGAGGAACCTCGACTACCTCAAGAGCACCGTGATGGACATCGTCGGCGCGCTCTGCGACACGCAGGCGACGCTGCGCGCCATCTACCCCGTACTCAGCTGCCTGCCGGAGATCGAGCGCCGCGTCAGCTTCGTAACGGCGCAGGAGCTGGAGGACCGCTGGCCGGAGCTGACGCCCAAGCAGAGGGAGAACGAGTTCGTCCGGGAGCACCGCACGGCCTTCGTCATCGGCATAGGCGCGCCGCTGCGGTCCGGAAGGCCCCACGACGGCCGCTCGCCGGACTACGACGACTGGTCGCTGAACGGCGACATCCTGGTCTGGAACGAGCTGCTGGGCTGCGCCTTCGAGCTGTCCAGCATGGGCATACGCGTCGATCCCGCCGCGCTGGACAGGCAGCTTGCGGCCTCCGGCTGCGACGACCGCCGCGGCCTCTACTACCACCGGCTCCTGCTCGCCGGGGAGCTGCCCCTCTCCATAGGCGGCGGCATAGGCCAGAGCCGCATGAGTATGCTCATGCTTGGCAAGGCGCACATCGGCGAGGTCCAGTGCTCCACCTGGGACGCCGAGACCGTCGAGAGCTGCGAGAGGGCGGGCATAATGCTGCTCTGACCTGGGATGTGGAAATTGACTTACAAATAATTACTGCGCACTATGCCGGAATAAAGCGCGCTTTCGCCCGCGGCGGCCCGATGCCGCCCGGACGGGGGCGCGTTTCTCTATTGCCTCCGCGCCGCGGGGGCTGTGCGAACAAAGCACTATTGTGCAAAAGACAGAAA
>CALXGL010000174.1 GCA_944387825.1 uncultured Oscillospiraceae bacterium
CGCCGTTATCGTCCTCCTCCGCGTCGGAGCAGAGGCTCATGGCGGCGGCAAGGAGCTTTTCGTCGTCGCCGTAGTGGTCGACGACGGTCATCTTGTTCTGGGTGAGGGTGCCGGTCTTGTCCGAGCATATCACCTGGGCGCAGCCGAGGGTCTCGACGGCGGTCAGGCGGCGGATTATCGCGTTGCGCCTGGACATGTTGGTGACGCCGATAGAGAGCACCACCGTGACGACGGCGGCCAGGCCCTCGGGTATGGCGGCGACGGCCAGGGAGACGGCGACCATAAAGCTGTCGAGGATGACGTCGAAGTGGAAGCCGCCGGCGCGCAGAATCTGCACGGCGAATATGACGACGCATATGCCGAGGACGAGCCAGGTGAGAATCTTGCTCAGCTGGCTGAGCTTTATCTGCAGCGGGGTCTGGCCCTGCTCGGCGCGGGAGAGGGCGTCGGCTATCTTGCCCATCTCGGTGTCCATACCGGTGGCGGTTATGACGGCGCTGCCGCGTCCATAGGTGACGGTGGAGCCCATGTAGCACATGTTCTTGCGGTCGCCCAGAGGCACGTCGGAGGCGTCCTTGAGGTCGATGATATCGATGAACTTGTAGACGGGGACGCTTTCTCCGGTCAGCGCGGCCTCCTCAATCTGCAGGCTGGCGCTGTCGATTATGCGCCCGTCGGCGGGGACGGCGTCGCCAGCCTCGAGCAGCACCACGTCGCCGACAACGAGCTCGGCGCTGGGCACTATACATACCTTGCCGTCGCGCAGCACCTTGCTTGTGGCGGCGCTCATTGCCTGGAGCGCCTCAATCGCCTTTTCGGCCTTGCTCTCCTGATAGACGCCGAGCACGGCGTTGACGATGACGACGATAAGGATTATCACCGTGTCGGTGATGCCCTTGAGGCCCTCCTCGTAGATGCCGGTGACGGCGCTGATGGCCGCGGCGACTATGAGGATGATTATCATGGGGTCGGCCATCTGAGCGAAGAAGCGCTTCAGGAGCGAATCCTTCTTCTCGGCGGCCAGCTCGTTGCGGCCGTCGCGCTCAAGGCGCGCCGCGGCCTCGGCGCTTGTAAGCCCGCCTTCTGAACTGGCTACGTCTTTGAGAACCTCAGTGGAGTCCTCACAATAGTACTTCACTTTCTACCATCCTTTTTTTAATGTATTTTTTATACACTAGGAAAAAGACCCATGGACGGGCTTTTCCTGTCCATGAGTCTCGCCATTTAATGCAAGCCAGGCCCGGGCGGCATTTGCGCCATCCGTGCCATTGTGTTGACTTGCCTCCAAATTAGGAAGGCTACTCCCTCACGTTGTAAGAGATAGTACCATTTCCCGCGGACAATGTCAAGTGATTTGCGGGTACGGAGCGAAATTTCCACGCATTTCAGCGGCTGACCACTTTGACGTTTTCTCTGCCCAGCAGCTCCTCCAGCTCCCTTACCAGGCTGTCTTTTATGACGCATTCGGCAGCAAGTTTGCGCCCGGTATCGGCAAAGTAAACTATCATGCGCTCCCTGCCGGGGAACATCTCCTGCAGCAGCTCTATGCGGCGGAGAAGCCTGGGATCGTTCCCGGGCAGCCGGAGCCAGAGCCTGCGCGGCGCGCCCGGAGAGGCCGGTTGGATAGAGGCGGCATCGGATATCGGCCGGATTGAATCAACAACCAGCTGGGGCTCCTTCTCGTCGCGCACGGATATACGCCCGCGCACCAGCAGGGCTGCGTTTTCGACGATATAGCCTCCGCCGTTATCCAGCGCGCGCTGGAAGCAGAGCAGCTCCATACTGCCCGTGTCGTCCTCCAGCTGGACGTAGGCCATGAGCGAGCCGTTCTTGGTCGTGCGCGTGCGCTTCGAAGAGACGACGCCAGCGATGGTGACAATCTGGTCGTCGGCATAGCGCTCAGGCCCGTTTTCATCGGCGAAATCCGCCAATATTGAGCCTATGCTTGCGGCGCCCGCCGCTCTGACGGCGGCGCGGTATTCGTCCATCGGGTGCCCGCTCAAATACAGGCCCGTGGTCTCTCGCTCCATGGCCATCAGCTCGGAGCGGGGGAATTCCTCCACCTGCGGTATGGGCACGTCGGCCCCGCTGCTGAAGCCGCCGAAGAGGTCCAGCTGCCCGGCTATGTTTTTGCGTCCGTCGTCCGCGATGCTGTCCAGCACGGCATCGAGCATGGTCAGCATGGCGCGGCGGTTTACGCCCAGACTGTCAAAGGCCCCGGAGCGTATCAGGCTTTCCACGGCGCGGCGGTTGAGCTCCTTGCCGGACATGCGGCGGCAGAAGTCCTCGAGCCCGGTGAAGGCCCCCTTGTCCCGGCGCTCGTCCATGAGCTGGAGGATGAACTTTTCTCCGATGTTTTTGATTGCCACCAGGCCGAAGCGTATGCCGCCGCCGGCGACGGTGAAGTAGGCGTCCGACTCGTTTACGTCGGGCGGCAGCACCTTTATGCCCATATCGCGGCACTCGCCGATGTATTCGGCGACCTTGCCGGACAGATCCAGCACGCTTGTGAGCAGCGCTGCCATGTACTCGCGCGGGTGGTGGCGCTTCATGTACGCCGTGCGGTAGGCCACGACGGCGTAGCAGACGGCGTGCGCCTTGTTGAAGGCGTAGCTTGCGAAATCCAGTATCTCGTCGTATATGGCCTCCGCAACGGCCTCAGGTATTCCGCCGGCGACGCAGCCGGGGATGCCGCGCTCGCTGTCGCCGTGGACGAACGCTTTGCGCTCGGCGTCAATTACGGCGTGCTTTTTCTTGCTCATCGCGCGGCGGATGTTGTCCGCCTGTCCCAGCGAGAAGCCGGCGAGACGGCGGAATATCTCTATTACCTGCTCCTGATAGACGATGCAGCCGTAGGTGACGGCGAGTATCGGCTCGAGCGAGGGGTGCTTGTAGTTTATCCTCTCGGGATGCTGGCTGTTCTCTATAAAGCGGGGTATGGACTCCATGGGACCCGGACGGTAGAGAGCTATGACGGCGGTGATGTCCTCTATGCTCCTGGGACCCAGACGCGTGCAGACGCTGGTCATGCCGGCGCTCTCGAGCTGGAAAACGCCCTCGGTCCTGCCCGCGGCGAGCATGGCGAAGGTTTCCCTGTCGTCGTCGGGCAGGGCGTTGACGTCGAAGCCCGGCGTATGCCTGCGCACAAGCTCCGCCGCGTCCTCGAGCACCGTGAGGTTGCGCAGGCCGAGGAAGTCCATCTTCAGAAGGCCCAGCTCCTCGAGCGTGGTCATGGGGTACTGCGTGACGACGCTCTCGTCGTTTCTGGCAAGCGGCACGTACTCGTAAACGGGCTTCTCCGTTATGACGACGCCCGCGGCGTGCGTGCTCGCATGACGCGGCATGCCCTCGAGCTCCTTGGCGGTGTCTATGAGCCGGCGGACGCTTTCGTCGTTCTGATACATCTCGCGCAGCTGCTTTGAGAGGTGGAGCGCCTCGTCAAGCGTCATGCCCGGGGCAAAGGGCACCTGCTTCGCCACGGCGTCGCACTCGGCGTAGCTCATGTCCAGCGCGCGGCCCGTATCGCGCACGGCCTGCCGCGCGGCCATGGTGCCGAAGGTGACTATCTGCGCCACGTGGTCATGGCCGTACTTTCGGTTGACGTAGTCTATGACCTCGCCGCGGCGGCGCACGCAGAAGTCTATGTCTATATCCGGCATGCTCACGCGCTCCGGGTTCAGAAAGCGTTCGAAGTAGAGGCTGTATTTTATCGGGTCCACGTCGGTGATGAAGAGACAGTAGCTCACCACGCTGCCCGCCGCGCTGCCGCGGCCGGGGCCGACGGGAATGCCCTGCGCCTTGGCGTAGCCGATGAAGTCGGAGACTATGAGGAAGTAGTCCACAAAGCCCATGCGCTTTATCATGTCGAGCTCGTAGTCCAGCTGCCTGCGCGCGTCCTCGCGTCCGGCGCCGTAGCGCTTTTCAAAACCGGCTCCGCAGAGCTTTTTGAGATACTCGAAGCTGTCCG